>DAOOIT010000003.1:107145-214484 GCA_035384565.1 Planctomycetota bacterium
CGCCTCATCGTCATTGATGTCGGCCGCACCGACTACCGCAACATCGCCGTCACCGACCTCGCCGTCCACGGCGGCGCACGCGTGCGCGGCCGGCCCATCACCGTCCAGGCCAAGATCCACAACTACACGGCCGCCAAGGCCACCGTCAACGCCACCTTCTACGTGGACCAGGCCAAGCAGGCCAACCAGCAGCTCGAGATCCCCCCCGACCTCACCGTCACCGCCTCCTTCACCCACACCTTCACCGAGCCAGGCGTCCACAGCGGCTGGGTGCAGATTGACGACGACTCGCTCGCCCTCGACAACCGCCGCGACTTCTGCATCGAGATTCAGGACCACATCCCCGCCCTCGTCGTACGCGACGCCGTGCCGGCCATGCTCCAGCTCGACCCGACCTTCTACGTGGCCAAGGCCCTCGACCCGTTCGGCGACGACCCGGGGAAGCCCCGCTCCCTCGTGCAGGCCACGATCACCGAGCTGGACAAGCTCACCCACGAGCTCCTCCAGAAGACCCGCATCGTCGTCCTCGTGGACCCCGGCGCGCTCCAGCGCAGCCACATCGCCGTCCTGCGCCAGTTCGTCCGACGCGGCGGGCGCCTCATGATCTTCTGCGGCCCCAACCTGCGCCCCAAGAGCCTCAGCGACCTCCTCAACGACCCCGAGCCCGCCAACGCCCTCATGCCCCTCGAGATCGGCGAGCCCAAGCAAGGCATCCTCGACCGCAAGAAGTTCGAAACCCTCGTGAACCTCGACGACCGCCACCCCGCCCTCCTCGTCTTCCGAGGCTACCGCCTCGCCCAGACCGTCAAGGTCTACAACGCCGCCCCCATCACCGTCCCCCAGAACGCCCCCACCCGCATCCTCATCGGGCTCAGCGACGGCAACGCCTTCCTCCTCGAGAACCGCTTCCACGAGGGCCGCGTCGTCCTCTTCTCCACCTGCACCGACCCCGACTGGTCCAACCTCGCCGCCAGCCGCTTCTTCTTGCCGCTCCTGCACCGCCTCGTCTACCACCTCACCGAGCGCGAGGACGTCGAGGGCACCCACACCGTCGGCGCCCCCGTCACCATCACCCTGCGCGACATCCTGCGCCCCGTCGGCATCCAGGTGCGCGACCCCGCCGGCGAGATCACCGACCTCCAGGCCAAGCCCGAGCCCGCCAGCGGCCTCACCCGCGCCACCTACGCCCAGACCGACAGGCGCGGCGCCTACGTCTACCTCGTCCTCGACCCCACCCGCGCCGCCGACAAGGAGCCCACCGACGCCCGAGTCGAGGCCGAGCGAGCCTTCATCGTCAACCCCGACCCCCAGGAATCCGACCTCGCCCGCATCGCGGAGGCCGACCTTCGCGGCCTCTTCGAGGGCCACGCCCTCCACTACGTCGGCCCGCCCGACAAGACCTCCGCCGACCTCATCAAGGCCACCGTAGACACCATCCGCCAAGGCATTCCCTTGCGGAACATCGTCCTCTACATCGTCCTCTTCATCGCCATCTTCGAGACCTTCTTCGCCAACAAAGTCGTCCCGGCCTTCCAGCGCGCCGAGGACCGCCGCACCGAGCCCCTCCCCGGCGCCCCAGCCCCGGCCGAGAGCTGAACCGAGGAGAATGCTGGGGAGAAGCTTCCTGCAAGAAAGTTCCTCCCCAGATCCCTCTTCAAGAACTCGCATACAAGACGGTGGCTAGCGCCAGGGCAGGGCGGTGCGGACCATGCGTTCGTAGTTGGCGAGCATGCGCGGCGTGGCCACCGGGGCATACGGCGAGGCGGTGGGGGCGACGATGAGGCCGGTCGGGCCGGCGTCGCGGATGAGGGCCTCGACCTGCCGCTCGATCTCGCGCGGCGGCAGGGTGAACAGGTCGCCCACCTGGATGTTCCCCTCGATGCACACCTTGCCGGCCAACGCCGCCTTGGCCTCGGCGGCCGTGACGTTGCCCATCGGCCGCGCCTCCACGGGGAGGAGTTCGATGGCCACCGTACCTGCCTCGAAGAGCCTGGGGGGCGGGCTGGGCGCCTATGCCCCGCTTCGCTTACTCACCCGCTTGCGGGATTGGGGCTTGGGGCTCAGCCCGAAGAAGGGGGCGAACCGGCTGGCGCCCACACGGCGGCGGAAGTAGGCGAGCAATTCGGCCTGGTCCATGTCTTGCGTTTCTGCGTAGATCCCTTCCTGAATCCGTCGCTTCATCTCAACGCAGTCGAAGCCCTTCACAACAGGAGCCAGCTTGCTCATTGCCCGGCCTCCAGAATCTTCACGACGTCGGCAGGCGTGAGGATCACCACCATGCCGTAGCCGCGCGCGAGGTTGACGCCATTGAACGCCCTGACGCGTGCTGGGTTCACCAGGTGCCGGAAATTCCACGAGACAATGACGTCGGCGCGTGCTACCGTTGCTTGGGCCACGTGCATGGCATCGTCGGCGTACTTGGGCGTGACTACGCCCGCCGCCAGGTACGCTGCCCGCAGGGCGAGGGCCTCGGGCGACAGCGGAAGCCGTTCGGCACCGGCGTGCGTGATCTCCTCGAGGAGCGCCTGGACCTCTTCCCGGGCGTCCGCAATCTCCGCTGCAAGCGTCTCCGACACCAGGGGGATCACGGCACCCCGGAGAATGGCAGCGACAAGCTTCCTCGACGGGCCGGCAAACTCCGCGTCGAAGGGGCCGCCGACAGCAGAGGCGTCCAGGTACGCTCTCATCGGCGCCGTCGCCGTGTGTGGACCGGTCCCCATGCGTAGACTTGCTCCAGCCTCCATTGCCTGTACCCGGGGCCACTGCGTCGGCCCCGAGACCACCCACGACTACATGGTACCCTCGTTTGCCTCTCCGCGCAAGGCTTCTGAACGGGAATCGTGCTTCCCCGTCCGTGGGTTCGCGTCGAGGTACAGACCACCGCCCGACCACTCTTCCAGTCTTCTCCTGTGCCGGCGCATTCGCTCGGGCCAAGACCTCGGGGCATGTGCCCCTTGCGGTGTGATGCGGCTATCGGCAGGCCAGGGCGGTGCGGACCATGCGTTCGTAGTTGGCGAGCATGCGCGGCGTGGCCACCGGGGCATACGGCGAGGCGGTGGGGGCGACGATGAGGCCGGTCGGGCCGGCGTCGCGGATGAGGGCCTCGACCTGCCGCTCGATCTCGCGCGGCGGCAGGGTGAACAGGTCGCCCACCTGGATGTTCCCCTCGATGCACACCTTGCCGTCCAACGCCGCCTTGGCCTCGGCGGCCGTGACGTTGCCCATCGGCGGCGCCTCCACGGGGTGCAGCACATTCGCCTCCGCCTCGACGAAGCCCTGGAGAAGCCCCTTCAACGAGCCGTGGCAGTGCACGTGCACCAAGCCGTCCGCGTCGCGGATGCGCCCGAAGAGCCGTTTGTCGTAGCGGACATTGAAGTCCCAGAAATCCCGCGGCCCGTGGAGCGGGGGAGCGACGTACTCCTGGCCCGAGACGGCGAAGTAGGGCCCCACATCGTGCGCGAGGCACCAGTCAATCACGCGCAGGGCGCGCTGGGTCGTGTGCTCCAACAGCTCGTGCACCAGGCCGCGGTCCTCCACCGTGAGCAGGGCGAATGCCTCGGAGCCGAACAGCTCGGCCACGTGGCCGCCGGGGTTCATGTCGTGCAGGTGCACTTCCACGAGGCCGCGCTCGCCGGCCCGCTCGCGGAGGGCGAAGAAGCCGGCGGCATCGCCCGTGGGCTCGGGCGGAGGCAGCGAGAGGTACTTGAGCGCGTCCTCGCGGCTGGCGAGCCAGTGCTTGCGGGTCATGCCCGGCTGGCCCTTGCGGCCGGCGAGATGCTGGTGCACGAGCTCGCCGCGGGGCGTGGGCATCACGGTGGTCACCAGATCGAAGTCGGCGTCGTACGGCTCCACGCGCTGGGTGGTGGGAGGGGAGGGGAAGATGGCGGAGGTGCTCCACGCCCACTTGAGGTCGCACGTCGCG
The DNA here is from genome assembly GCA_035384565.1 of Planctomycetota bacterium. NCBI lineage: Bacteria > Pseudomonadati > Planctomycetota > Planctomycetota bacterium. The sequence continues at coordinate 111,068 of DAOOIT010000003.1, forward strand.
CACACGAGCTGGCGCAGCGGCGCGTAGGAGTCGTGCGGCGGCCGCGTCTCCGACACGCCGCGGACGAAGACCGGCACGCGGTCGGTCGGCAGGCACCGATAGGCCGCGTCGAGGCGCTCGCGCGAGGTCATGTGGGGCCGCGTGGCCATGTGTTCTCCTTGCGGGGCACTCTATCATGAGCAGCGCAAGCGGTCAATGGAGGGTGCGTGACGTGATACGTGATGCGTGAGAGGCCAGAGAGCGCGGGGCCATGCACTTCCTGCTCTTCTCACGCCTCACGTTTCACGCATCACGACTGGCCGCCTCGAAGTGGTTTGCAAATCGCTGGGGAAAACGTATAATGACGGGTAATCTTGTTCCGGGGCGTAGCTCAGCTTGGTTTAGAGCGCAGCGTTCGGGACGCTGAGGTCGGTGGTTCAAATCCACTCGCCCCGATTCTCGAAGAAGTCCTTCCGGCGCACGCCGGAAGGCTTTTTCATGTCGGAGGGAGGGGATCGGGCCGGAACTCCCCAAGGTCTGCCAACACTTCATCTGCCTCGGCTAGGTCCTGCGGCGGCGAGCCGGGGCGCTGGAGGGCCACGACGCGCATGCCGGCCGCCTTGGCCGAGAGCACGCCGGCACGCGAATCCTCGAAGGCCACGCAGTCCTCAGGGCGCACGCCCAGCCGCTCGGCGGCCAGAAGGAACGGCGCGGGGTCGGGCTTGCCGCGCGGCACATCCTCCGTGCCCAGGTAGAACCGCACCAGGCCGGCCACGCCGAGGAACTCCAGCATCTCGCCCACCAGCCGCCGGGACGAGCCCGACACCACAGCCACGGGGTGCTCGGCGGCGAGGCGTTTGAGCAGGGCGATGGAGCCGTGAATGCGGATGTCGGTTTCGCCCCTCGCGCGGTCGAAGGCCAGGCCCATCTGCCGCTCGAGTTCGGCGGCGGTGGGGAAGGCGTCGGGGTAGTCGCGCAGCAGCTCGGCGCGGATTTCGCCCCACGCCCGGCCGTAGATGAGCGCGACGGCCTGTTCGTGGGTGACGGGGTGGCCCGCGTCGCGCAGCACCGCCTCGGCCGCGGCCACCCACAGCCGCTCCGTGTCCACCAGCGTGCCGTCGAGGTCGAAGAGAAATGCGCGGATGATGCTTAGCCCCTATGGCAATGCAGAAGTTCTTGAGGAGGGGTCTGGGGAGGGACCTCTTTCAAGAAGTCCCTCCCCAGCTTTTCTCAGGCGTCCAGCCGCGACAAGGGGTTCTGGCGGTGGCATTCCTCGATGACGGCGATCTGCTGACGCACCTGCTCGGGCGTGATGACGAGCGGGGCGCCGGCCGTGAGCGTCTTGTAGAGGTGGCTGTAGAACTGCTTCGACATGTAGGCGAACGTGTTGGCGAGCTTCGGCGGAACGGTCCAGGTCTTCTCGACCCAGGGGAGCTGTTCGCTGCAATACTGGCGGCCGGGCAGCGGCTCACGGATGAGTTCGCGTTTGGGCGCTTTGCGGGGGTCGAAGTACTTCCACTTCATCTCGCTCGTGCCGCCGGTGAGGCCGCCGCGGGTGCCGAACACCTGGTACGTGTAGAGAGGGTACGGGCAGCAGGAGGAGATCTCGAGGTCAATCGTGGGGTGGCCCTCGCCCGACATGAGCAGCTTCACGTGGTCCTCGGCGTCGCCGAAGGTGTTCGCGCGGTCCATCAGACACGTGACCTTCGGCATCCCGGGGCCGAAGAGCTGGAGGGCCTGGTCGAGGGGGTGGGGGCCGGTGTTGAGCAGGTTGCCGCCGTTGTACTCCTGGAGGGTCTGCCAGTCCCACCGCCGGCCGAAGCCGTTGAAGGCGACCTTGATCATCACGATGCGGCCGAGCACGCCCGAGGCGATCACCTTGCGCACCTGCTGGAAGTAGGGGGCGAAGCGGCTCTGCTGAAAGATGGCCAGCAGCTTGCCCGCCTTCGCCGCCGCGGCGATCAGCTTATCCACCTCGGCCGCGCGACGGGCGAGCGGCTTCTCGCACAGCACGTTGTGCCCGGCCCGCAGCGCCTCGAGGGTGTAAGGCACATGCAGGTGCGAGGGCGCGGCGTTGACCACGAGGTCGAGGTCGGTGCGCTTCAGCAGGGCGCGGCGGTCGTCGTAGGCCGCGGCGCCGAACTCCTGCTCCGCCTGCGCGCGGCGGTCGGCCAACGGGTCCACGACCGCCACGATCCTGTAACGCCTGTCGGTGCGCAGGTGGCGAGCGTGGATGTCATAGCCGCTGCGCCCCTGGCCGATGATGCCCACGCGAATCGTCTTGCCTGGCATGGTGAGAACTCCTGGACGGGTTGCGATTGCGCCACACGGTGAGCACGTTACCGCGCGGGGCCGCTCAAGTCAAGAGCCGCGTGCGTTGACTTCTCATAAGCTGAGCGGTACACTCGGCCACGTTCCGTCTGTCTTCTCCTGCTTCCGAGGCCAGGGGGGCCATGGGCGAGCAGCACAGCAAGCGAGTGGTCCCGTGCCCCGTCTGCGCCGCGATGGAGGCGGAGAGGTCGGACGCTGCCGCGGGCCTGGTGCGCTGTCGGCGGTGCGGCCTGGGGTGGCTCGACCCCCAGCCGAGCGACGCGACGCTCGCCGCCGTCTACACCGACGACTACTTCACGAAGCCCATTGACCCCGGCGGCCTGTCCTATCTGGAGAACCGCGCCGGGCTGGAGCGTTTCTTCGACGGGCGGCTGCGGCGCATCGAGCGCCTGATTCGCCCGGGGCGCGTGCTCGACGTGGGCGCGGGCCTGGGCTACTTCCTCCACGCCGCGGCCCGCCGCGGCTGGCGCGGGGTGGGGCTGGAGACCTCCGCCTTCGCCGCCGAGTATGCGCGGCGGGAGTTCGGCCTCGACGTGCGGCGCCGGACCCTCGACGAGGCTGCGCTGGATGAGGGGGCATTCGACCTGGTGGTGATGCGCGACGTGCTGGAACACACGCGCGACCCGCGCGCCACGCTACGCCTCGCCCACCGCCTGTTGCGGCCCGGCGGGCTGCTGGCCCTCTCGATGCCGAACTTCGCCTCCCTCAACGCGCGGCTCGGCGGGGCGTGCTGGCGCCACCTGCGGCTGCCACAGCACCTCTTCCACTTCACGCCCGAGGCGCTCGGCCGCCTCCTGCGCGAGTGCGGCCTCGCGATCGCCGAGTGCACGTCGCGCTACGACTCGCCCGCCACGCGCGAGGTGTACGCCGCCCTGGCCGACCCCGCCGCGCGGCGCCGCCTGGCCTTCCACGCCGCCCTGCGGGGCGACATCGTGTTCCTGCCCCTTGGCTCGGCCCTCCGGCGCGGGCTGCGCGCAATCGCGCTGGTTTGCTCTTGTATTGCCTGCCCATTCCGTGATAAACTAAGAGACGACATCCTGGAGGTCCTTGCCCTCAAGCCGGAGGCCAGCCGATGATCCCGCTTCGCCGGTTCGGTTTCCTGTGGATTGCCCCCATCATCCTCGCCCTCATGGCCACCAGCACCCAGGCGCGATCCTCGTCCTACCGGAACAACCGGAACGGCCGGAACACGGGCCCCTACCGCCTCATCGAAGGCGATACGGACTCGCAGAAAGAGCGCGAGGAGAAGCGCAAGAAAGAAGAGGAGCAGCGCAAGCAGGAGGAAGCGGCTCGCAAGAAACAGGAGGAGGCGCGCAAAGAGGCCGCGGCCAAGAAGGCGGAGGCCGCGAAGGAGGCCGCCAAACCCAAGCCCACCGCCAAGCCCACGGTGGCCGCGAAGCCCAAGCCCGCCACGGCCGGGACGAAGGCCGGCACCGGCGCGAAGACCGACGAGGCCCGCGAGGCTGAAGCCTCCAAACTGCGCGAACAGGCCGACAAGAGCTTCGAGAAGGGCGACGAAGAGGGGCTTCTGGCCGGGGCCAAGATCCTGCGCCAGCTCGTGGCCGACTACGACGGCACGGCCGCGGCCGAGAGCGCCCAGCAGCAACTCGACCTGCTGCTGGCCGACGCACAGCTCGGCCCGATGATCCTGCTCGCCGAGGCCCAGGAGGAGTTCGATGCCATGCGCTACCGCCGGGCGCGCAACAGGTTCCAGGCCCTGGCCCAGCGCTTCCCCAACAGCGAGCAGGCCGCGACCGCCCGGGCCCGCCTCGCCGAGATCGAGCAGAATGACCTGCTGAAGAAGTCCGTCTACACCGACGAGGAGCTCGAGGACGCGCGCCTCTGGTATCTGGCCGGCAACATCCACCTCGAGAACGGCCGCAAGGGCGAGGCTGCCAGCGCCTACCGGCGCGTGGTCGAGGAGTACCCCGGCTGCCGCTACGCCGTCCTCGCAGAGGAAAAGCTGCCCAGCACCCTGGGCACCTGAGCCATTCCCCGGGTTGCGTGACTTGTGATGCGTGACACGCAGAGCCCCCGCGCGCCCGCTGTCTCAGCCCCTCCGCCCCGTTCCCTGTCGTCGCCTCCTCTCCTGGACCCGGATTTCCTGCGCAAGCTCGACCTGCTGGAGGTGCTCTTCAAGCGCAACGTCGTCGGGCGCCGCGAGGGCGACCGCCCCGGCCACCAGCGCGGCGGCCGCACCGAATTCGCCGACCACCGCGAATACACCCCCGGCGACGACCTGCGCTACCTCGACTGGAACCTCTACGGCCGCACCGACCGCCTGTTCGTCAAGGAGTTCACCAAACAGGAAGCCGTGCTCGCCTGCGTGCTGCTCGACGCCAGCGCCTCGATGGGCCTCGGGCAGCCGCGCAAGCTCGACCACGCGAAGCGGCTGGCCGCGGCCCTCGCCTACCTGGCCGGCGTGGGCGGCAATGAGGCCCTCCTCGGCGCGTTCCAGGGCTCGAGCGTCGCCTGGTCGCCCCGCTTCGCCGGGCGGCCCGACCTCCAGGGCCTGGCCGCCTTCCTCGAACCCATCCAGCCCGCGGGCCCCACCGACCTCCTCACCGCCCTCCGCGCCCTCCGCGAGCGGGTGCACGAGCGTTCGCTCGTCGTCCTCATCTCCGACCTCCTGGAGGAGGGCGGCGGCCGCCGCGGCCTGCGGCTGCTCGGGAGCCAGCGATTCGACCTCAGCGTGCTCCACGTCCTCTCGCCCCAGGAACTGCACCCGCCCGCCATCGGCCCCGTGCGACTGAGGGACAGCGAGGCGGGCACCGCCGAGGACCTGGCTGTGGACGCCGACGCGCTGCGCCTCTATGCGGACCGCCTCAACGCCTTTTGCGAGGGCTGGCGCGCCTTCTGCCAGCGCCACGATATCCGCTTCATCGAGACCTCGTCGGCCACGCCCTTCGAGGAGTGCGTCCTCGGTTATCTTCGCCGCGGAGGGCTCGTGCGATGACCCTCCTCCAACCTCTCGGCCTCCTCGCCCTCGCCGCCGTGCCCGTGCTGGTGGCCCTGAGCCTCTGGCGCTGGCGGCGACGCGAGGTCACCGTGTCCAGCCTGCTCCTGTGGCGCGACGTAGCGACCGCCTGGCGCCACGCCCCGCACGCCCGGCGCCGGCGCCAGCTCGACCCGCTGCTGGTCCTGCGCGTTGCCGTGGCGCTCGCGCTGGCGGGCGCCCTGTGCGCGCCCGTGCTTGTGCGCACGGCACAGGCGACGCGCCGCCTCATCGTCGTGCTCGACCGCTCGGCCAGCATGGCCACGCGCCGGCCCGACGGCCTCACCCGCTGGCGCGCCGCGCGCGACGAACTGCTCAAGCTGCTCGTGCAGCTCGACGCCGCCGACCGCGTTGAGTTCGCCGCCGTGCCGCCCCTCGCGGAGCAAGCGATCGGAGCCGAGCGCGACCCACGCGACGCGGCCTCGCGGCTCCTCACGCTCGAGCCGTCAGATGCCGCTGCCGAGCCGGCCGACCTGCGCCGCGCGGCCCTCGATGCCCAGGCCCGCCAGCCCGACGCCCGCGTGCTCGTGGTCACCGACACGCCGCTGCCCGACCTGCCCGCCGGCGTGGGGCTGCTGGCCACGGGCGCGCCCGCGCGCAACCTCGGCATCACCACCTTCGCCGCCCGCCCCTACCCCGATGGCCGCGCCGAGGTGCTTATCGCGGTGGCCAACGCGAACCCCGCGCCGACCGCTGCCCAGGTGGTGCTCCGCGCCGACGGGCGCGAACTGGGCCGGCGCCGGGTGGACGTGGCGGGCGCGGCGACCGCGCGTGCGATCTTCGAAGTCCGCCCCTCGGCCGCCGCCGTTCTCGAGGCCCGCCTCGAGGGCGCTGACGACCTGCCCGCGGACGACCGCGCGTGGCTCGCCCGCCGTTCGGAACGCCTCCGTGTCGCCTGGGTCGGCGATGAGTGCTACTACCTGCGCCGCGCCCTCGCTGTGCAGGACGGTGCAGAGGTGGTGGAACTGCCCGAGCCGCCCGAGGTCGCGGTGCCCGGCGGCTTCGACCTCGCGCTCTACTACCGCGCCGTGCCGCGCAGGCTCGCCGCGGGGAGCGTCGTGGTCGTGGCCCCCGGAGCGCCCGTGGGGGCGCTGCGCCCCGGACCCCTCGCCGATGCCGCGCCCGCCAGCGTCGTGGCCCGCCGCGACCCGCTCATGGCCGCCGTGCGCCTGGACGGGCTGGCCCTTGGCCGCGTGCCTCGGCCGGCGCTGCCCGGGGGGTTCGAGGCCCTCGCCGCGGCGGGCGACGTGCCGGTCATCGGGCGCTGGCGCGACGGCGCGGCCACGGTGGTCTACGTGGGGGTGGACCCGGCGGCGAGCGCCTGGCCCCTCGACCCGTCTTTCCCCATCTTCTGGGCGAACGTGGTCGCCTCCGCCGCGCGGCAGGGCCAGGAGGCGGGGGGCTTCGGCTGCTCGCGGCCCGGGCAGGCCATCGCCGTGAGGGCCGGGGCCGAGACCGTGCTCACTGACCCCGCCGGCAACCGCCACGCGCTCACGGCCGACGCCTTCAGCCCCGAGCGAGTGGGACTCTACCGTGTGCGGAGCGGCCCGCGCGAGACGCCGATAGCGGTGAGCCTGCTCAGCGAGGGCGAGACTCTGGGCCCCGCCGCGGAAGCCAGGCCGCCCGCGGCCTTCCTCGCTGCCGCAAGCGGCACGGCCGCGGCGGCCACCTGGCGCCTGGGCGGGTGGCTGGCGCTGCTGGGCCTCGGCCTGGTGCTTGTTCACGGCCGCCTCGCCGCGCGGGCGCGGCCAGCATGACTTGCATCGCGGCGGCATATCCGTAAAATGAAAAGAGGCATGCGTAATGCCCGGGAACGACGGCAAAGTCACTTCAAAAGGAGAGCGCTGTGGTCGTTGTAGACAGGGACGAGTGCACGGGCTGCGAGACCTGTGTCGAGGTCTGCCCCGTCGAGGCCATCTCGATGAAGGACGATAAGGCCGACATTGACCAGGACAAGTGCACCCAGTGCGAGACCTGCGTCCCCGAGTGCCCGGTCGAGGCCATCAAGGTCAAGTGACCCGCACCCAAGGCTCCGAGCGCCGGTCCCGGCTCTCGGAGCCTTTCCATGCCCGCACCCGGAGCAACCCGCCGTCCCGCGCGGGGCACCCCCCGCGCAGCTTGTTCATGAGCAGAGCTTCGGCTATCATGACAGGCGACGCCGCGACGGGTGGCCACGGGCGCGCGGCAACGAGGGACTCGAGCCTTGCCGGCAAGAACCAGGCGCGACGTGCACGCCCTCAAGGCCGAGCTGCGCCGCAGCGTGCGCGGCGAAGTGGCCTTCGACCCCGCCACGCGCGCCATCTACTCCACCGCCGCCTGCATCTACCGCGTGCCCCCGCTTGGCGTGGTCGCGCCGCGCGATGCGGCCGACGTGCTGGCCACGGTGGGCGTTTGCCGCACGTACGGCGTGCCCATCACCCCGCGAGGGTCCGGCTCCGGGCTCGCCGGGCAGGCGCTCGGCGAGGGCATCGTGCTCGACTTCACGGTGCACATGAACCGCCTCCTCGAGGCCACCGACACCCAGGTCCTCGTACAGCCGGGCCTGATCGCCGATGAGCTCAACGCCGCCCTCGCCCCGCGCGGCCTGTGGTTCCCGCCCGACCCGTCCAGCTCCGGCTACTGCTCGATCGGCGGCATGATCGCCAACAACTCCGCCGGCTCGCACTCCGTCAAGTATGGCACGGTGATAGACTATGTTGAGGAGCTGGACGTCGCGCTCGCCGACGGCACGACGGCGCGGCTCCGCCCGTATCCTCTCGACGGCCCGGCCTGGCAGCGCCTGGCGGCGGAAGAGACCCGCGAGGCCCAGGTGCACCGCGACCTGCGCTTCGTCGTCGAGCGCCATGCGGACCTCATCCGCGCCCACCAGCCGCGCACCACCAAGAACGCGGCCGGCTACCGCCTCGAGCGCGTGATCGAGAACGGCGTGCTCAACCTCAGCAAGCTCGTCTGCGGCTCCGAGGGCACGCTGGCCATCGTGCTCGCCGCGCGGCTGCGCATCGGGCCAAAGCCCGGCGCCCGCCGCGAATGCCTGCTGCACTTCCCCGACCTCGCCGCTGCCGGCCGCGCCACGCTCGAAATCCTGCCCCTTGGTCCCAGCGCCATCGAGGTGCACGAACGCCATGCGGTGGACGTCATTCGCGCCGGCCGGCCCGAGCTGGCCGATGTGCTGCCCAGGCCCGGCGAGAGCCAGCTCCACGTGGAGTTCGACGGCGCCACCGACGCCGAGGCGGCCGACGGCCTCGCCCGCATGCGGCGCAGAATCTGCGACGAACTGCGCCTCGCCACCCGCTGCATCGAGCCGGCCAGCGCCGACGAGGCTCGCCGCCTCTGGGCCATCCGCAAGGCCACCCTGCCCATCCTCTACAACCAGCCCGGCCCCAAACGCATCGTCTCCTTCATCGAAGACGTCACCGTGCCGCCCGACCAGATTCCCTCCTTCATCGAGCGGCTCCAGGCCATCTTCGGCCGCTACGGCCTCGAGGCCGCCATCTACGGCCACGCGGCCCAGGGCAACTTCCACATCCGCCCGCTCCTCGACCTGCACGAGCCCGCGGAGATCGCGAAAATGCGGGCCGTCGCCGACGAGGTCTTCGACCTCACCATCGCCCTTGGCGGCACCCCCAGCGGCGAGCACGGCGACGGCATCGCGCGCACCGAGTATCTCGCCAAGCTCTACGGCCCGCTGCACCACCTCTTCGGCGCCGTCAAGCGCATCTTCGACCCCCGGAACCTGCTGAACCCCGGCAAGAAGGTCCCCGACCCGCGCAGCGGCTTCTCCCTCACCGGCCCCCTGCGTTTCGAGCCCGACTATCGCTCGCGGCGCCTCGACGAGCGCCTCGTGTGGCCCGCCGCCGGCGCCGCCGCTGAGGCCGAGCGCTGCCACGGCTGCGCCACCTGCCGCACCCTGCCCGCCGCCGTCACGCGCATGTGCCCCGTCTTCAAAGCCACGGGCGCCGAGGAGGCATCGCCCCGCGCCAAGGCCAACCTGCTGCGCGAGATCGCCGCCGGTCGCCTCAAAGGCCGCGCCGCGCGCAAGGCTCTCGCACGCGTGACCGAGCAGTGTCTCCTGTGCGAGTCGTGCAAGGCCGACTGCCCGTCGAAGGTCAACGTGCCGAAGCTCATGCTGGAGGCCAAGGCCCGCCTGGCGGCCGAAGGCGCCCGCAGACCGCGGCAGCGCCTGCTCGCCCGGCTCGACGCGCTCAGCCGCCTCGCGGTGCCCTTCGCCCCGCTGGTCAACGCCGCCAACCGCGCCAGACCCGCGCGCTGGCTCCTCGAGAAGCTGGCCGGCCTCGACCGCCGCGCCCCCTTGCCCCTCGTGACCAGCCGCCCGCTCAGGAGGCGCCTCCGTTCCCTGGCTTCGCACTCCGCACTCCGCGATCCGCAATCCGCAATCGTTTACTTCCCAGACGTTTTCGCCGAACTCAGCGACCCCTCCATCGGTGAGGCCCTCGTGCGTCTGCTCGAGGCGGCGGGCATTGGGGTGATCATCCCACCCGTCCAGGGCTGCGGCATCCTGGCCATGTGCTATGGCGACGCCCCACGCGCCGCAGAGACCATTCGTCGCAACCTCGCCGCCCTTCAGGGTTACACCCGCCAGGGCTACGACATCCTGGTCACCGAGCCCACGGCTCTGCTGTGCCTGCGCGAGGGCTACGCCGATTTCGTGCCCGACGTCGCCGCCAGAGAAGTCGCCGCGCGCACCCACGACGCCCTTGATTACCTGCTCGGCCTTCGCCAGAGGGGGCAGCTCAAGCTCGACCTGCGTGAGGTGCCGCTGGCCCTCGGCCGCCATGTGCCGTGCCACGCGCGCGCCGCCGGCATCGGCGCCGCCGCGCCCGCGCTGTTAGCCGATGTGCCCGGGCTCCGGGTCACCACCCTCAACGAGGGCTGCTGTGGCCTCGCCGGCAGCGCCGGCCTGCGTCGCGAGAAGTACGACCTGGGCATGAGAATCGGCGCAGGGCTTTTCGACAAGGTGCGCGCAGGCAGCTTCCACGGCACCGTCACCGAATGCTCCGCCTGTCGCATGCAACTCGAGCACGGCACCGGCAAGCCCTGCTATCACCCCCTCCACCTCCTCGCCCACGCCGCCTTCGGCACGCCGCTGCCGGGCGTCAGGCCTTGACCCTCGCCCCGTCACGCGGTATCATCCTGGCTCCACGCAAGGAGAACGCCCGTGAGCTACGCGCGCGGCATGGCCGCCATTCGCCTCCAGGCTCCCGCCGAAATCCCTCACACGCAGTACATCAGCCACCTGGGCTTCATGTCGAAGATCACCGGGCTGGCCGCCGACCACCCCGACCTGGGGCGCAGAGCGGCCGAAGTGCTCGACTTCGACTTCATCTGGTCCACCGACGGGCCGAACCCCCCGGGCCGCTGGACCGACATGGGCCGCGCCTACTGGCACGAACGCCAGCAGGAGGCCGACTCGCGCCACCTCGGCTTCGCCGACGTCGAGGAAGCCCTCAACCTCGACCCTCGCCAGGAGTACGGCCTGCCCGATCTCGACGAGCAAGTGAGGAAGTACCAGGACTGGTATCACCGCGCCCAGCACGAGCAGTTCCCCTTCGCCGTCTGGCCCGGCGGCACCTATCGCACCCAGATGAGCTTCCTCATCGCCGCCTTCGGCTGGGAGATGCTGCTGACGATGGCCGGCCTCGACCGCGACCGTTTCACCCGCGTGCTCGACCGCTGGACCGAGGTCATCGAGGTCTACTACCAGGCCTGGGCGCGCACCGACGCCGAGGTCATCCTCACCCACGACGACATGGTGTGGACCCAGGGCGCCTTCATCCACCCCGCGTGGTACCGAAGCGTGCTGTTCCCGAACCTCAAGCGCCTGTGGAGCATCGTGAAGAAGGCGGGCAAGAAGGTGCTGTTCTGCTCGGACGGCGATTTCACGGAGTTTGTGGACGACCTGGCCGAGGCGGGGGCCGACGGCTTCATCTTCGAGCCACTCACCGACCTCGACTACATCGTGAAGAACTATGGCCAGACCCACGTCATCATCGGCAACGCCGACTGCCGCGTCCTCACCTTCGGCACGCCACGCGAGGTCCGGCGCGAGGTGCGCCGCGTGATGGACAAGGGGCGCGCCTGCCCCGGCTACTTCTTCGCCGTGGGCAACCACATTCCCGACAACTGCCCGCTCGAGAACGTCGTCGCCTGCCTGGACGCTTATCGCCAGTATCGGGGGCGTTAAACGACGCAGGACACAGCCGAACGACCGTGCCCTGCGGGATTCCTGCCTGTTGCCTGCTCAGGCGCGCCGACGCTTGCGTGCCAGAGCGAGGGCGCCCAAGCCGAGCAGCGCGAGGGTGGTGGGCTCGGGGATCGCGCCCGTCGCCCGAATCATGTCGATGCTCAACTGGAGGTCCGCCACATAGGTGGGCTGCCGCTCATCCTCCGGCAGCACCGCATTGCCATACCCGAACTCGAAGCCGATCTGGTCCACATCGGTGAGATCAATGCCCGGGAAATCCGACAACGGGATGACGAAGGGGCCCGTGTATCCCGACGGGAGGCTATAGATCATAAACTGGTGCATCTCGCCAAGAGTGCCGACACCGCTCGCGAGGTGCGCGATGAACTGGGAGTCGTGGTCGGTTGAACGAATGACAAGCTCGATGGTGTCGGAGAAGGTCGCGGGAGCCGTGGTATCCCAGTCGAGTGGGGTGATGATTCCATAGCCGATTCGGAAGGTGGCCATGACCCCGGCGTCGTTGCTGAACTGGAGATCCTGATCCGGGAACCCGATGATGCTGAGCTCCGAGGTCGCGCCGATGGACCCGCCGCCGATGTACTGGAGGGCGAAGTCGCGGCGGCCGCCGATCGTGCTGGCAAGGGGCAGGCCGGCATTGAAGCCCGGATTCGCATACGTATCGCCGACACCGACGACGTACTCCTCCAGCCATATCTTGACGGGGCTCGGCGGCGAGATGACGGGGTTCTGGAAGTCGTCAATCATCACCAGCGCGGTTGCGGGGCCCGCAACCAGCGCCAGCATCAGCAGAGCCCCGCACACACGAGTCTTCCTCACGTCCCCGCTCCTTGTCTTGGTTCGCCCCAGGGCAGTTGTTCAGAAGATAGGATAGTTGGGGGCCTGAACCCCAACACCAAAACCCAATAACACTTCTTTAGCTAGCAACTAGTGTGCCGGGGATCAGTCCTATAGATGCTAGTGTAGTCCTGGTTGCAAGTTAATGTACCTCAATGACTTGCGAATCATCAGAGCTGCGCGACGTCGCTCGGTTTCTCCGCTGAGATCATGCGGATGTTGACGACCGGCAACGCCACATGCCACAGATCGCCGCATGATATGCCCAGTACTATACTTACGGGCGTTGCAGCCTGGCAACGCAATGTTGCCCAACATCAACGCGCGCTGGGTCCGCCTGTTGGCCATCGCGGGGAACGGATTGCCATTGACACCGCGCGCCGGACATGATAGCGTCATGTCAACTAGGGGAGGAATCTTCGAGGAGTGTGCCCATGGTCATGTGGCGCAGGGCGTGTGTGGCGACGTTAGCTCTGGGGCTGGCGACTGCTGCCCTGGCGGCGGAAGCATTCGAGGGCAAGCTGAGCTTCGAGGTGGTCTCGACGCAAGCCGGCGCCCAAGCAGTGGCGATGGACTACACGGTCAAGAAGGGCCTGGTGCGCATGGACACCAAGGTCGCGGGGATGTCGAACTACACGATCATTGACCCGGCGCACAAGAAGATGAGCATGGTCATGCCGGCGCAGAAGATGGTGATGGAGATGCCTATTGGCAGCGTCGAGCCGCCTGCGCCCGTGCCGGTGCCGCAGATTGTCAAGACCGACAAGACGGAGAAGGTGACCTTCAACGTGAACGGCACGACGCTGACGCTCGTGAAAGAGGGCGAGGCCGCCGGCGCGGGCGCCAAGTCCTATGAGGGCCAGCAGTACACGGTGACGGTGGAGGACAAGAGCTCGGAGCACTGGATCGCGAAGGACCTAACCATGCTCGCCGGATTCGCCGAGACGTTCAAGGCCATGGCCCAGGGTCCGAATGCCGCCTGGATGAAGAGGGTGGAGTGGCCTGGCTTCCCCTACCGCATGGTGACGAAAGACGCCAAGGGCAACGTCGTGTCGGAGATGACGCTCGTGGCCATTGACACCAAGTCGCCCGATGATGCGCTGTTCACTGTGCCCGACGACTACAAGACGATGAAGATGCCTCAAGCGCCTGCGATGCCGAAGGAATAGCCAGCGCAAGCCGGGTCGGATGACCCATCTCAGGCCCACCCGCGGCCGCCGAGCCGCGGGTGGGTCTGTCTTTCCCGGCTCATCAAGGTTTGGCGATCCTGACGTGGGAGCCGCTGGGGAGCGTGGGGCTGGGGCTGCGGAGCCGGCGAGGACTCCCCGTAACCCTCTATGCCACCACGCCTTACGCCCTCCGGCCACTCCCGCTCACATACTCGCTCATCCCCCGGATGAGCGAGCATGGCCGGAGCCGCGAGAATCGCCCATTCTCGCCCATCTACCCATGCTGTATCACTTTCCCCCTCACAGGGTTGATACAGCATGTGCAGGCTGCGCCGGCCAGCCACTCGGCACAGCCCTCCTCAGGAACCGCCAGGTCCGCAAGGAGAGGGAGTGCCCACACCCTCCACCGACCAGTCGAGGCACGATCGCCAAACCCCGAAAGGGCCTCTTTTTCGTGCGCGGGCAGTTGACACTGCCATCGGGTTTTTGTAGGATACCGCTGCGTTGTGCTCCACTAGTCACTTCGGAGGCTATGAGCTATGTTCCCTCGGCGCGACCTGGCGGGGCTCGCTGTCGGGCTGGTGCTGTGCGCGGGTCTGGTGGCGGAGGCCGTGCCCATCATCGGGCCCAACGGCAGCGGCAGCTACAATGCCTACGAGATCATCACGGGCTCGTACACGTGGGATCAAGCCCGGGTGGACGCGATGACGCGCTCGTTCCCCGGCGTGGGCCCCATCGGGGCCAATCCCACGCTGTTCGGGCATCTGGCCACGCTGACGAGCGCGCTCGAGAACGACTACCTGGCCCTCTACACCCCGAGCGGCGAATTCTGGATCGGGCTCACCGACAGCAGCGCCACGAGCACCCTGGACGGAGCGACCATGCCCGGCAGCGAGGCCGGCAGCAACAAGGGCATCGGCTCGGGCTGGGCGTGGGTGACAGGCGAGCCCTATGCCTTCGAGCGCTTCGGCGCCGGCGAGCCGAACGATTCGGGCGGCGAGGACGCCGTGCACCGCCGCCCCGATGGGTTGTGGAACGACCACCAGGCCGGCAGCTCGCTAGGGCAGGGCAATCACACGCTCTCATACATCATCGAGTGGGAGCTGAACCTGCCCACCGCGCCGCCGGGCGGCAACCCGCTGCTGGGCGTGGGACCCAAGGGCGGCTTCGGCTTCTTCGGCATCCGCGAGGTGCGCAACAACGGCACCCTCAACAGCGTGAACGACGCCATCAACTCCCTGATGTCGGGCCTGGGCACGATCATTGACGGCAAGGGCGCCACCGTGAATCACAACGACCCGAACAACCCGGGCGGCGGGGGTTACTTCGGCAATGGCAGCAAGGCGCCCTTCCTGTCGAACACGGCCGGCGACGACGACGACATCGCCTTCCTCGCGCACGGCTACGTGCTGATCCCGACCTCGGGCATGTACACCTTCGGCTTTCGTGGCGACGACGGCTCGCGCCTGCGGCTGCTGGGCGCCGAGTTCGCCCACCGTTGGGGCGGCGGCATCGCGCTCGGCGACACGGTCGCCTTCCTTAGCCCGACGGGCGACAGCAACACCGGCGCCGCCACTTATCTCGACGCGGGCGTTCACGAGCTCGAGTTCATCTTCTTCGAGCGCGGCGGCGGTGCCTTTGTGGAGCTGTGGGCCGCGCCGGGCGACTATTCGAGCTTCGACGGCAATGCTTTCCGCCTCGTGGGCGACGTGGCGAACGGCGGGCTAGGCCTCGTGCCCGAGCCGACGACCCTCGCGCTCGCTGGCCTGGGCCTGGCTGCCCTGGCTCGGCGGCGCCGTCGCGCCGGCTGAGCAGCGGCCGGCGCCCGACCGGCGTTGGAGCGCCCTTGCCGCGGGGCATGCCGCTCTGGTTCCCCAACCATAAGTGCTTGTGCAGGCAGGGGATGGGGCATTAACGCAGTTTAATGCCGGATTAAGGGCTTGTTAACTCGACACCTGTCGGGTCATCGTGCATAATGAAGCCAGAGATGAACGGCTCGGCCCACGAGACCGAGCAGGTCGGAGACGACCGTGGGTGCTAGTGCCGCACCCCTTCTCGCGAGACCTTTGGCCGTGTGTGCAGCGGCCCTGCGAATAGGATTCGCGGTAGCGAACAAGGGCAGCCGGTTGGCTGCCCTTGTTGCATGATCCCCTCTTCCGGCCTCCTGCGCGCCTCAGTCCTCGATGGCCTCCTCGGTGATGATCACGTTGTCCCAGTAGTACTTGCCCAGGGGCCAGTAGCTGTAGAGCATCACGCCCATCCACTTGACGGCGGGGGTCTTGAGGGTGGGGTTGAAGGTGCGGGTGAAGGTCTCCCACTCCTTGCCTCTGGTCTCGGTGCGGAGGGCGAGATAGGCGTTGTAGAGTTCGCGCTTCTGGGTGGTGAAGTCGTCGGTGCGCTCGCCGTAGCCCTTGACCCAGGCCTTGGGGAAGAAGATGCCGCCCCAGTTCGCCTTGATGTCCACGCTGATGCGGTAACGCATCTTGGGCTTCACGGGGATGAGGTCGCTGTAATACTGCACGCCCTCCCAGCCGCCGACGGTGGCGTAGATCTCGCCCGGGCCGACGGGGAGCTTCTTCGGGGCGTCCTTGGCCGTGACCTTGCCCTGCTTGAACGTCTCCCACCACGGATAGGCCTGCGAGGTGAGGACCTCGGTGTCGTGCATCACGCACTTGCCCTTGCCATCCTCGCGGTCCACCCAGAAGCTGGTCAAGCCGTCCACCTTGGACCAGCCGGCGGGGAACCAGGTGCCCTCTTCGAATGACCAGTTCTTGACCAGGTTCCTGGCCCTGGCCTCGGGCGAAACGGGGGTGAGAACGCGCAGGGCGGTGCGCTCCTCAAGGAGCACGGGCTCGAAGTCGGTGTAGAAATTGGCGAGGGCCGCAAAGTTGGCGCACTCGCGCTCGACGGCCATGTAGGGCACAGGCTCGCCCTCGGACTTCATGGCGCGGACGGAGACGAGGAAGGCGCGGTCGGGGCGCGGCTCGACGGTTCCCCAGAGGAGGATGTGCGCGCCGAGGTCGTCATGGGCGAACTTCTGGAGTTGCTTCTCGGCGCCGTTGAGGGCGATCTTGAGCCGAGCCTGCCGGACGGCCAGGCGGAGGTCGTCGCGGTCGGGCAGGATGTGCTTGTTGGCCTGGAGGGCGCGCTTCTCGAGGCGTTCGGCCACCTTCGCGCCCAGGTCCGGGTCGGCAGCGCACTCGAAGTCGAGGATGGCGAGGACGGGTTTCTCGGCCGGCTTCTCAGCGGCCTGGGCGCCCAGGGCCACGGCGAGGAGAAGAGCGGCTCGGCGCATGTTCGGGCCTTTCGTGAAGGCAGGCGGGTGACGGTTGCGCGCGAGACGCCCATTCTCTCGCGCGCGTCACGGCTGGGCGGCCCCGATCGGCTTGATCTCGACGAGGTTGCGCAGGGGGAAGGCGGTGGTGGTCAGCTTGTTGTCGGGGCCGCGGTGTACGACGTGCAGGTCGAGGGTCTGGGCGCCCGCGATCGTGCCTTTGCAGGGCTTCTCGAGCGATCGAGCGGCCACTTCCCACAGCCCGTTGGCCTGCGGACGAAGGCTGATGATCTCGCAGGGGGCGAGGGGCACGGAGGCCGCCTCGCCGCTCGGGGTGAACCGCAGGACGACGTCGGTGACGAGCAGCCCCGTGAGCGGCTGCTTGAAGCCGGTGGCCTGCACGGTGACGGCGATTCGGCGGAAGGCCTCGTCGAGCACCTTGGCCTTGAACGTCGGGGCGTCGAGGGTGGCCCTCGGTGGCGCGGCAACCCGCGGCGCGGGAAGCTCGAGCCCGAACTTGCGGGTGACCGCGGTGGGTGGGACCTCGAGCTCGACCGTGGGCGCCGCGATGAACGGCACGACATCGTTGGCCGGCAAGTCCTTGTAGGCGTTGCGGAAGAGGATGCCGATGACGAACAGGGCGAAGGCTACGCCGACCAGCCAGCGGATCGCGTGGGTCGTCCGCTTGGCCTTGTCGCGCTGGATCTCGATGTCCACGGCGGCCTGCACCTGGGCGAGATCGTGCTGGAGCTCGGCGCCGCACTCGTCGCAGTAGAGGCGCTGGATGGGGTTGTCGTGACCGCACTTCGGGCAGAGCATGGCGCGGGCCTTCCCTAGGGATTCAGGACAAAGGCCCACTCGATGTCGCGGGCCTTGCCTCGGCTGTCCCGGACGTGGACGGTGACTCGGTACTCTCCCTTGAGGAGTTTGTCGGCGGGGAGCGGGGCTCGGACGTTCGTGGTGGCGGCCGAGTTGCGGGCGACCGAGCCGTCGGCGCTGGCGAACTGGTACTTGCCGCCGGAGACGAGCACGCGCGAGGCGAGCGGGCTGCCCGGGGGGTAACGCAGCATGACCCGGAGGGACTCCAGGTCCACGGCGCTCATCGAGTCCTCGAGTCGAAAGGCGATGCTGGACAGCGAGGTGACGGTCGCGCCCTCGGCCGGCGAGCAGTCCACCGCGCGGGGCGGGTCGCGGTCGATCTCGAAGAGTTCGCTGGTGGCCTTGTCGCGCGCGCCGAAGGCATCGGTGAGGGCCAGTTCCACGCGGTACTTGCCCTCGGGCGGGTTGAGCGCCACGGCATAGAGGGACGAGCCGTTGAGGAGGAAGGGGAGCGGCTTGGCGGTGTTCGACACGGTCTCGATGAGGCGGAGAGCCACGTTCTCGGCGCTCAGGGGCTTGGGCGAGGCGGGGACGGCGAGGGTGGCGCTCACGGCCAGGTCGTGCTCGGTGAAGAGCGGCTCGAGCTTGGCCTCGAACTGGCTGATCCTGGGGGCGTTCTCGAGGAGCTTGGCGAAGGCGGCGAGCTTCTTCTTGGCGAGCTCGTCGGGCGCGTCCTTGGCCCGCTCGAGTTGTTCGGCCACTTTGGCCAGTTCTCCGCTTTCGTAGTAGAGGGTGGCCAGGCTCATGTGCACGGTGGGGAGGACGGCCTTCACAAAGGGGTCGGAGGCCAGCGGGGCCGCGGCGTCGGCGGCGCGCTGGAAGTGGGTGATGGCCTGGGTGCGCCGGCCGCATTCCCCCTCCATCGTGCCGAGGAGACAGGCGGCGAGGAACTTGTCGCGGGGCCCGGCCTCGGGGTTGTTGAGCGCCAGGGCCATTTCGGCGGCGGGCGCGGCGAATGCCTCCGGGGTGCGGCGCCGCGCGGCCATGGCGTTCAGGTAGTGGGCGATGGCCTGGTTGAAGCGGCATTGCCAGGGCAACTCGCCCGCCTCCTCGGCCGCGGCGAAGCGGAGCAGGGCGTCGGCCGGCAGGTCCTGGCGCACGTAGTAGGTCCCCAGGGCCTGGCAGATGCGGGCGTAGAGAGGGGCCTTCGCCTTCTTCACTCGGGCGAGGATGTTGCGCAGGGCAGCCACGGCCTGCTCGGCGGCGCGGGGGGCGAGGTCGGGCGCCAGGAGCATCCGCGCGTAGGCGGCGCCGAGATTGAGCTGCGGCACCTCCCAGTCGGGCCGGAACTCCTGCACCTTGCCGAACTCGGTCACGGCGGCGCCCAACTGGCCCTCGCCCAGGGCGGCCAGGCCCTGAAGGTTGCAGTAGTGCTGGAGCGCGTCGGGGCTGATGTTGCCGACCTCCACGACCTTGTCGAGCTCGGCCCGGCATCGGGGAAGATCGTTCTCCAGAAGGGCCACGGTGGCTAGGTTGACGTGGACGTCGCCCGAGTTGGGGTAGGCGGCGAGGGCGGCCTCGAGCCGCCCGCGGGCCTCCTGCACCGCGGCCCGGAGGGCCTGGGGCGTGGGGTTGGAGGCCCGCACCGTCTCCAGGTCCGTCACGGCGAGCCCGATGAGCACGGGCAGCGAGCAGGTGCCCTGGGCGGCCCGCTGGCGCCGCTCGATGGCCTGGAACACGCCCCTGGCCTCGGCGAACTTGGCCGGGTGGGCATAGGCCTCATCCACCAGCAGCTTGGCGTAGACTTCGCGCGGGGCGCTGTAGTCGGGCTTCGCGCGCATGGCGTCCTCGAGGGCGTCGTAGACGTCCTCGAAGATGCCGGCGGAGTAGCTGTCCATCGCCAGGTTGAAGGCCTTGCCGGCCTTGTATTCGTCGGTGGTGCCGAGGATGAGCACGAGGCCGACAAAGGCCAGCAGGAGGGCCACGGCGAGTTCGATGGCGGAGCGGGGCGTGAGCCGGAAGGGGAGGCGTATCACCCGAGAGGGCCTCCTAGCGAATCACGCGCCCGCGGATGGCGCGGACGGGGATGAGCAGGTCGCGCAACGGCTCGCGGTGGTTGCGGCTGTCGAACATCACGAGCACGGTGTTGCGGGGTACGAGCACGGCGCTGAAGTCGGCCGGGCGGTCGCGCGGGTTCAGGAACGGCTCGGTCACAGGCTGCCGGGGCTCGAGCTTGCCCTCGCGGCGCTCGGCCCGCCAGAGCTTCGAGCCGATCAGCTCCACGACGTCGCCCGGCTTGCCCACCACGCGGGCGAACTCGTACTGGTACGAGGCGCGCTTCCACAGCGGGCGCCGGTACATGATAATGTCCTCGTACTCCAGGTCCTGCGGCAGTCTCGCCCACTTGTTCACGAAGAGGTGGCCGCCACGCTCCAGGCGCGGCTCCATGCGGGTGAAGTCCTGGGCCACCTTCTCGAGGCCGTACTGCGTGCCGAACCGCAGGAGCAGCACGGTGACGACGGTGACGCCGAGATAGAAGACGACCGAGCTGAGGATGTCGCGGGGTGACATCGGCACGGCAGGCTCTCCGTCGTGGGGCATCCCCCCGCCCCGTGAGCATACTACACGCGATCGGGCCGCAAGTCAAGCGCGGAAGAGGCGGGAATGCTCCCCCTATTGCTCGCGCAGGGCGCGCACGGCGAAGTCGCGGAACTCGGCGCGGCTCTTGGGGTTGACGACGAAGCCGTAGGTCTGGAGGCCGGAGGGGTCGGCCGGGAGCTTGTTGGGCATGCGGACGGCGTAGGCGTCGCCGATGGTGACCTGAACGTTCATCGGGCTCACGGTGGCGCGAATCTCGTACCACTCGCCCGGCTTGAACGCGAAGGGCTGGGTGCGGCGCTCGTCGGCCTGCTGGTCTTCGGGTTGGGCCATGGTGAGGCCCACGAGGTCGGGCTTGCCCGCGTGGACCCAGAAGGCGAGGTTGGGCCGGGCCTTGCCGGCCAGGCGCAGGAGCGCGCCCGTGCCCTCGACCACGCGCACGCTGGCGCGCAGCTCGTAGGCGGGGGGGTGGCGCAAGCTGAAGAGGCACTCGGCGTCGTGCTCCTCGGGGTTGTCGCAGGTGAGCACGCCCTTCTCGAGCGCCCACTTGCCGAAACGCTGCTGCCAGTCGTCGAAGAGGCTCTCGCGCAGGGGGGTGACCTCTCTGCCTAGGGCCAGGTTGGCCTCGATCTCGAGCTTCTCGACCTGCTTCTTGCACTGGGCGATGCGCTGGTTGATGTCGTCGAGGTTGGCCGAGATGTCGTAGACCTTGCTGGCGTGCTTCTCGCGCAGGGTGGCGAGGCGGTAGAGGGCGCGGTCCCAGGCCTGCTCGTTCATGTAGCGCTTGGCCTCGAGGAGCAGGCGGCTGGCCTCCTCCTGCGGGCCGGCGGCGGGTGCGGCCTTCTCCATCCCCAGCAACACGTCCACCCGCTGGAGGTAGGAGGCGGCGGCGTCGGGCGCGCCCGGCTTGGCCAGGTGCAGCTCGCGGGCGGCCACCGTGGGCAGGTTGGCGTAGAGGCAGTGCACGCCGAGGGCGAGGTGGGCCTGCGGGTCGTTGCGGTCGGTGGCCAGGATGCCCAGCTTGTAGAGCTCGTCGGGCGCGAATTGGCTCCAGGTGCGGCGGACGTCGAGTTCGCCGTAGCGGAACACCACGGTGGCGTCGTCGGCCTGCACCACGCGGGCCTCGAGCCACTGGGGGTCGAACTTGCCGCCGAGCTTGCCGAGGGAGAAGTCGCGCACGGCCACGGGGCTGGCGGCGTCGCCCAGGCGGCGCACCACGCGGGCTTTGAGGCTCGAGAGGAGGGCCAGGTCGCCCAGGTAGGCGTCGAGGTAGTTCTCGATGCCGGCCGTGCGGAGCTCGGCGCGCAGTTTCTCGGCCTCGGCGGTTGCCGCGGCCAGCTCCCAGGTGCGCGCCTGGGCCAGCGAGGGCTCGAGGCGAGTGAGGAAGAATTGGTATTTCGCGGCGTCAATGGCTTCGAGGCGTCGGGCCGCGGCGCTCTTGAGCAGGGGGGTGATGATGGCGATCTCGCTCTTGGCCCGGCCCACGAAGGGCTCGACGCCGAATGTGGCCACCACCTGGTCGTAGAGGGTCTTCGCCTCCTCGTAGTAGTTGCCCGCGATCTTCTCTTGGGCGCGGCGTTGCACGTCCAGGTACGCGCGCTCCGCCTCCGAGGTGATGGCGTTCTTCTCGAGCAGCACATTCTGCTTGATCGCCTCGGGCGGGTTGGCGGCCAGGAGCTCGTCGAATTGGGCGAGGGCCTCGCCGAAGCGCCGCTTGCCGGCCAGGTCGCGCGCCCGCTGGCGGGCCTGGTCGAAGAGGGCCTGGGCCTTTTTCCGCGCGATGTCTTCGAACTCGTCGAGGCGGCGTTCCGCGCTGTAGCCGGCCGCCGTGTCGCGGTACTTCTCGACGATCTCGCGCAGGCGCGCCGCGATGCCCTCGCGGTCGGCCGGGTGCTCGCGCGCGTAGAGCAGGGCGCTCTGGAAGGCGGCTTCGGCCTGGAGCGGGCGGAGACGCTTCTGGGCCTCGGCCGCCGCCTCGGTGCCGGCGTACGTCTTCTCGATCTCCTGGAGCTGGTTCATCTCGGCCTGCACGGCCGCGAGCTTGTCGGCCGGTTCGAGCGCCTTGCCCTGTTCGGAGGCCTTGCTGACCCGCTCCAGCTCCTCGCGCGCCTTGCGGGCCCGGGCGGCAGGGTCCTCGACGGGCACGGGGGCCTCGATGCTCTCGCCCACGCCCTTCCTGGCGGGGGGCTTGCCGCGCGGGCCGAAGACGATGAAGGCCGCGGTGGCGGCCAGCACGAGCACGATGGCCGCGGTGGCGGCCCATGTGCGATGCGGGCGCGGGGGCGCGGGGGCCGGGGCCGCGGCTGCCGCGACGGCCGGCGCCGGCGCGGCGGCGGCCTGCCGCTCGGCCTCCTGCTTCTCGCGGATCGCTTCGGCCACGGCCTTGCGTTGCGCCTCCGGCACGCGGCCGGCGCGCACGGCCTCGAGGTCGGCCAGCAAGGCCATGGGATTCTCGTAGCGATCGGCGGGCCGGGATTGGAGGAGCTTCTCGATGATGTTGGCGAAGGAGCGCGACACCTCGGGCGCCGCCTCGCGGAGCGGGCGGAAGATGCCGTTGCGGACGGCAAACGTCACCTCGGCCGTCGTGTCGCCCTTGAAGGGGGTCTGGCCGCTCAGGCACTGGTACAGCACGGTGCCGAGCGAGAAGAGGTCCGAGCGGGTGTCCAGCGAGCCGCGCAGCTCGAAGTACTCGGGCGGCAGGTAGGCGGGCGAGCGGACGGCGACGCCGGTCTTGCTGATGGACGGCTCGACGGGGCGCAGCTTGGCGACGCCCAGGTCGGCCAGCTTCACGCTGCCGTCGCGCGCCACGAGCAGGTTGGTGGGCGACACCGCCTCGTGCGTGAGGCCCACCTGGCGGCCCCGTTCGAGGGCCAGGGTGGCGGCGAGCGCCACCGAGAGGGTCTCGGTGGCGCCCAGCTTGCCTTTGGTCGCGAGCACCTCGGCGAGCGAGGCGCCCTCGACGTAGTCGCGCACGACCACCAGGTCGCCCAGCCACTCGGCGGCGCCGAACACACGCACCACGTTGGGGTGGACCAGCCCGCTGGCCAGTTGGGCGTCGCGCCGCACGCGCGCGGCGAACTCGCCGTCGCGGAGCAAGCTCTTGTCGTAGATCTTGAGCACGAAGCGGCGGCCGGTGGCGGCGTCGCGCACCACGAGGGTGGGGCCTTCGGTCGTCGTGCCGAGCTCCTGCACGAGCTCGCACTTCGACAGGTCGGGCAGGCCCTGCTCAGGGCCAGGCGGCTTCGCGTTCGCGTCGCTCATCGCAGGTCCCTCGGGCATCGTTCCGCATCGTAGCAGACCGGGCCAGGGAAGTCAACCACCTGAAAGCGGCAGGCGGGAGGCCACCCAGCCCTGCCCCCTGTTGCCCCGCCACGGGTCCAGTTGCACTTTCCGACCGTCCGGCGTATAGTGGGGGGGACAGGGTGGCAAGGCACCCGGGCCAGGCGACGGATGGGTGAGCGGTCTGGCCGCGACGAGTGACGCGACGCAAGGCCTTGTGCCAAAGCAAGTTGCATCGTCGCGGGCCTCGTCGCGCGCTCCAGGGCGCACCCACGGCCGGCCCGCGATGCTTGCCGCATGCGTTCTGGGTTCGCTCATACAGGCCTTCGGTCGTGCGAGAGCAGGGCTCCGAGTGCCGCGGCTCCCATCACGACCGTTCAAGCTTTCGGAAACGCCATGGAAGCCCATCTTCGTACCTCGCCGCGCCGCGGCCGCGCAGAGGCGGCGGCCTCGGCGCCCGTGTTCAATGACTGGGAGACCGTGCGGTGCGAGTTGCTCAACACCCGCATCTGCGACCTGGGGCTGGCGATTGAGGGCTCGCCGCTGGAGCCGTTCACCGCGCGGCTGCTCAAGGAGTTGGGCGCCAAAGGCATCGGGTTCCGCCCCTCCTTCTACCTTACCGACAGTTGGGGCTGCCCCGACCGCGTGCCGGTCATCGGCATCCCCTTCTACCTGGCGGACGAGCGGCTCGCCCAGATCGAGGAGGAGCAGACGGGCGAGATCGAAGACGACGCGATGGTGATGATGCTGCTGCGCCACGAGGCGGGCCACGCGGTGAACTACGCCTACCGCCTCTGGGAGGAGGCCGAGTGGGTGGAGACGTTCGGGCGCTTCTCGACCCCGTACCACGAGTCGTTCCAGCCCAACCCCGCCAGCCGGCGCTTCGTGCGCCACGTCTACGCCAGCCACTACGGCCGCACGTACGCGCAGAAGCACCCCGACGAGGACTTCGCCGAGACGTTCGCCGTGTGGCTCACGCCGCGCTCGGCCTGGCGGCGGCGCTACCGGTATTGGCCGGCGCTCGAGAAGCTGCTGTATGTGGACCGCGTGGTGCGCCGCGTCCGCAAGCGCGAGCCGCGGCAGATGGGCGGGCGGCTGGTGAGCCCCGTGGAGCAGCTCACCATGCTGCTGGCCGAGTACTACGGGCAGCAGGCCGAGCGCTATCAGGCGGCGGCCCAGGGCTACGTGGACGGCCACCTGCGCGCCGTGTTCCCGCCCGTGCGCGGCGGCGCCACGCAGGCGGCGCGCACGCTGCTGCGCCGCAACCGGCGCGGGCTGCTCGAGCGCATGGTCCACTGGTCCGGCCTCGACGCCGACGAGGCCCTCACGATCCTGCACAAGCTCGAGGACCGCGCGGGCGCGCTGGGGCTGCGCTTCCGGGCCGAACAGGCGCCGCAGAAGCTGGCCGACGTGGCGGCCATGGCCGCCGCGCTCGGCGTGGAGTTCGCCTACACGGGCCGGCTCACGGGCGGCTGAGCCGAGCCGCCGGCGCGCTCAATCCATGGGAATGTCGAGCTCCTGCGACGACGCCTCGAACGAGGCGCGCACCACCATCTGGAGCAGCCGCGGGTAGCGGATGCCGGCCCGCTCGGCCTGGCGCGGCAGGCTGTGGCCCTCCTCCAGGCAGGCGTTGCAGTTGACCTCGAGCACGCACGGGCGCCCCTCGGCGTCGAGGCGGATGTCCACCCGCCCATACCCCCAGGCCCCCACGGCGCGGAAGGCGCGCAGCGCGGTGGAGATGATCTCGCGCGAGAGCTCGGGCTCGACCACGGCGGGGCAGATCACCGAGGTCTTGCCGTACTCCTCCGCCGTCTCGATCCACTTGGCGGCGTACGACATCACGGGCGGGATGCCGGGCGGGAGCTTCGAGTAGTCTACCTCGGCCAGCGGCATCACGCGGGGCCGCCGGCCGCCCACCATGCCCACGTTGAACTCGCGCCCCGGCAGAAACGCCTGCACGAGCACCGGCTGGTGATAGGTCTGAAGCAGCTCGCGCACCTTCGCGCGCAGCGCCTTCTTCGAGTGGACCACCGAGTTGCGGTCCACGCCGATGCTGGCGTGCTCGCGGGCGGGCTGCGCGAAGAGCGGGAACTCCCACTTGTGCAGGTCCACGTCGCTCACCCGTTCGAGGAGCTGGGTGCAGGGCGGGATGCGCACGCCGGCCCCCTGGAGCAGGCTGGCGGCCATGTGCTTGTAGCGCGTGAGGCCCAGGGCGAGCGGCGGCGAGCCGGTGACGCGGAAGCCCATCATCCGAATCAGGGCCGGCACCCGCATCTCGTACAGGGCGCCGTGCACCACGTCGTCGTACTGGTTGAACACCACGTCGGGCCGCACGCGCCGCAGCCGGCGCTGGAAGGCCGACAGGTCGCGCGCCAGCGGCAGCACGGTGACCTTGTAGCCCACCGAGCGCAGGGCGCGCGCCATGCGGCGAATCATCTGCCGCAGATCGGCCGTGCTCCCGCGGTCCTCGGGGCGGTCGGGGCCGCAATCGCGGTCCGCATTGTACACCAGCCCCACGTGCAGACGCCCTCGCGTGCGCCGGGGCTGCTGCTCGATGCCCATGACCACCTCTCTTCCCGCCGTCGCCGCGGCCGCAGGAGCCTGGCCGCCCGCGCTCCTGCGCGCAGAAGGTCCACACGTCGCATTATCGCCATGCGGGATCACGAGTCAAGAGAAATCGCCGCGCCCCGCGCCCTGCCGCCTCCTCGCGGGGGCAGAGCCCCCGCCCACAGACCTGCCCCTCTCGCCCCTACGCCCTGCGTGGGGGCGATGATGCGGACGCTCCCGCGTCCAACCCCAACCTCCCGCGGGTTCGCAACCCGCGGGAGGTTACTGACTCGAAGACGAAGAGGCCGCGGAGCGGCCAAGAGGCCCGTCCCCACGCAGAGCGTAGGGACGAGAAAACGAGCAGAGCGTAGGGACGAGAAGAAGGAGCAGAGCGCAGGGACGAGAAGGCCACCGCCTGCCGCGCCGCACAGCGGTCCCGCCGGGCCTTCCGCCGCCGCGGCCGGGGGTGTGGGCCGGAATTGTAGGCAGGATGATTGTCTCTGGAGCCTGAAGGGCTTGCATGGGATAGCCCAGGGCAACGCCCTGGGTTCGGCGGGATCCACGGGTCCAGCCCTGAAGGGGCGAGATAGAAACTCTCGATTCCGCCCTGTCAGGGCTGCCGCGGGGCGGTCTTGTTCCCAGGGCGTTGCCCTGGGCTATCCTATTTCGCTCCTTCGGAGCTCCCGCAGCCACCTACAATTCCGGCCCACACCCCGCGGCCGGCGCCGGTTTGACTCGGCGCGGGCATTCTGGTACGATACGCGGCGGAGGAGGGAACCCACGTGCGGCATCGCGGCGGCGAAGAGCATGCGCAGGACCATGCGATGGGCGGGAGCAGCACTGATGCTTGCGGGCGCCCTGCGCGCCGGCGAAGCGCCCGAGGCCCCGCCCCCGGCCGCCCGCGGCGAGGATAGCCATCGCGTGGTCGAGGCCATCGCCCGCCTCAAGATGCCCGACCGCCGGGACCGGCTCCAGGCCCTCGAGACCATCAAGCGCTTCCCCGACAAGGCCGTGCCCGTGCTCATCCGCGCCGCGCGGAGCGACGACGCCACCTTCCGCGCCCGCGTGGCCCACGCCCTGGGGCTCGTGGGCAAAGGCGACCGCGATGCCGTCTGGGCGCTCACGGTGCTGCTGCGCGACCCCGAGGCGTTCGTGCGCCGCGAGGCGATCGCGGCCCTCGTGCAGGCGGGAGACGCCTCCGCCGTGCCGCCGCTCGAGCCCCTGCTCGAGGACCGCGTGGAGGCCGTGAGGGCCGACGCCGCGCTCGCCATTGTGGCGCTCCAGCCCGAGAAGGGGCTCGAGCGCCTGCGGGCCTGGCTTGCGCACCCCGATGCCCGCCTCCGCCGCACCGCCGTCGCCGAGCTGCTCGCCCGCAAGGACCCCGAGCTGCCCAAGGCCCTGCCCGAGCTGCTGAAGGACAAGGACGCCTCGGCCCGCGCGGAGGCAGCGGCGGCCCTGGCGCGCCTCGGCGGCAGCAGCGCCGTGCCGGCCCTGGTCGAGCTGCTCGCCGACCCCGAGCCGGCGGTTCGCTCGGCGGCGATCATCGCCCTCAAGGACCTGCAAGCCGCCCAGGTGGCCCCGAGGCTGGTGGACCTCCTGAGCGACAAGAGCGAGGAGGTGCAGCTCGAGGCCGTGTCGGCCCTTGGCGCGCTTCAGGCCCGAAACGCCATCCCCGCCTTGACTGCTCTGCTCAGCGCGCCCTCGCGGCGGCTCCGCGAGCGGGCCGCGGTGGCCCTGGGCCTCTTCCGCGAGCACGCGCGCGCCGCGGCGCCCGGCCTCATCCTGCTGCTCGGCGACGAAGACGAAGGGGTGCGCCAGAAGGCCGACCTCGCCCTCCGCCTCATCCTGCGCGCCAATGTGGGGTTCCAGGCCGGCGGCTCGGTCGAGCACCGCCAGCAGGCCGCGGCCAAGTGGCAGGAGGTCTGGCGCAAGAGCCAGACCGCCTCGCCCAAGAGCAAGTGAGGCCCTCCTCCGTATGCTCAACCTCCCGCGGGTCGCGTTCGCAACCCGCGGGAGGTTGTTGACTCCTGGGTCGAATCTTCCCCGAAGACGAGGAGGCCGCGGAGCGGCCAAGAAGCCGTCCCCACGCAGAGCGTAGGGACCAGGGAAAGGAGCAGAGCGTAGGGACGAGAAAGAGTGGCCGCAAGCGGGACGCTCGCGGCTACCTTTGCACCGGGCCTTCCCCTGTTCCGGGGATTCTCGCATCAGAAACCGCCTACGGTTCCGGCCCGCACCCGCGGCTGGCGGGGGCCGCCTGCCCATGCTGTATCAACCCCGTGAGGAGGAGAGTGATACAGCATGGGTAGATGGGCGAGAATGGGCGATTCTCGCGGCTCCGGCCATACTTGCTCATCTGCCGGATGAGCAAGTATGGATGGGGATGGCCGGAGAGCCTAAGGCATTGGGGCATATAGGGTTATGGGATAACCCCCGCTGGCGTCGCAGCGCCCGCCCCACGCTGCCCAACAGGCGCTGCGTCGGGACCGCTGGACTTTGATGAACCTCATTCGGCTGGAGGGTCACGGCAGAGCGTGTCGGCATGCCATTCCCAAGCAGGAAGCCCCGCGGTGAAGGGGGCTTCTGCTTGAGACGGTCGAGCGTTCTCGCGTCAGCGGCAGCGGCCGCCGCCGTAGTGGCCCGACCAGCCGCCCTTGTGCGATGACCAGCCGAGCCACAGGCCCGACGACGGCCAGCACGACGACCTGTAGCCGTAGTACCGTGGATAGCACCACGACGACGAGTAGTAGATCGAGGGCCACGTGCCCACATAGCCATAGACGGAGTAAGGCGCCACGTAGGTGGTGTAGGGCACGGTGGTGTAGTACGGGTAGCTCGAGACGTACGAGCGGCTCGAGTAGTAGCCGTCGTAGGTGTACACGGGCTGCACCTGCTGGGCCTTCTGGAGTTGCGCTTCGGCCTGGAGGCGCTTCTCGCGGGCGAGGGCCAGTTCGGCCTTGAGGTTGTCGAGCTTCGTGGCCACCTCGGGCGTGACCCACTGGCCGTCGCGCTCGACGAGGCCCTTGGCCCGCATCTCATCCTCGGGCGTCAGCCACTGGCCATTGACCTTGCGGTGGCCGAGGGCCTGGTGAGCGCCCTCGTGGTCGGGGTTGAGGGCCAGGGTCTTGCCGAACTCGTCCGCGGCCTGATGCTTCAGGCCGGCTCCCCGCGCCCAGAGGCCGAGTTGATAGTGGGCCTCGGGGTCGTCCTCTTTGATCGCCGCGGCCCGCTTGAGGTACTGGTCGAAAGGCGTCTCCTTCTTCTCGATGCGCTCGATGGCGTCGCTCGACACGCGCACCTCGCCCACCGGCAGGCGGACGATCGCGCTGTCCTCGGTCAGAGTCACCTGCCCCTCGAGCGTGCCGCCGTTCTTCAGGTGCACCACGTCGCCAACGACAGGAGCCGCCACGAGAGCCAGCGCCATTGCGGCAATTGCATACTTCATGAGACTAGCTCCTGCATGTAGGGTCCCCGGTAACGTTCCTGCTACTGGAATTATAGCGCCCGCGCGCGCCAGAGTCAACGAGTTGGCAGAGGGAGGCCGAAGGGCAGGGGGGCGGAACGCCTTGACAGGGCCGGCGGAAGGGGGGTAGGATGCGGCAGAGGGGCCGGGGAGCGCGGGTCGCGCCGCTGCCGGCGGCGCCGCGGGGCCGCAGATGAGAAGCGCGGGCAAGCCCACACGAGTTCCGGCGGGCGGAGGCGGACCGCTTGCCGAGGAAGGCGCCTATAGCCCCTCGGCCGTGCGCGAGGCGTTCACCGTTCGGGCGCTGGCGGTCGGCGCGCTGATGAGCCTGTTCATCGGCGTGGCCTGCCCGTACAATCTGCACGTCCTCCACGCCTCGTACATGGACATTGATTTCAGCACGCCGGCGGCGATCTTCCTGTTCCTGGTGCTGGTGTTCGTGGTCAACGGGGCCTTGCGGTGGCTCGGCCTGGCGCTCAACGCGGGCGAACTGCTGGTGGTCTACGTGATGATGATCGTGGCCACCACGATCCCCACGATGGGGATGACGGCGTCGTTCATCCCCGACATTGCGGCCGAGTACTACGCCTCGCCGGAGAACGGTTGGGACACGCTGATCGTGCCGCACCTGCCGCGGTGGGTGCGGCCGACGGACCCGCTGGCGATCCAGTGGCTGTTCGAGGGCAAGCCGGCGAGCGAGGCGATCCCCTGGGGCGCGTGGGCGATGCCGCTGGCGTGGTGGCTGTCGTTCCTCTTCGCCCTCTACTTCGCAATGATCGCGATCATGGCCATCGTGCGGCGCCAGTGGGTCGAGCGCGAGCGGCTGGTCTACCCGATGGTGCACCTGCCGCTCGAGATGGTGCGGCACGAGGCGACGCCCGGCTTCACCAACCCCGTGCTGCGCAGCGGGTGGCTGTGGGCGGGCATCCTGATTCCCATGCTCGTCGTCTCGATCAACGGCCTGAACTTCTACTTCCCCGAGGTGCCCAAGATCGAGCAGGGCACGCGGCTCGATATCTTCCGCGGCGCCGCGCAATTGCGGTTCCACATCAGCTTTCCGATGACCGGCTTCGCCTACATGCTGCGGCTCGACATGGCCCTCAGCCTGTGGGTGTTCAGCCTGCTCACGCAGATCGAGCGGGCGGCGTTCAAGATGGTGGGCTTCGGCGGGTTCGTGACGGCGAAGGACTTCGTGCGGCACCTGGATGGCTACAGCCAGAACGGGGGCGGGCCGCTGGTGTGCCACCAGAGCCTGGGCGCGCTGCTGGCCCTCGTGGCGATCGGGCTGTGGCTCAGCCGCGGCCACCTGCGCGACGTGGTAGCGAAGGCTTGCGGGCGGGGGCGCGGCGTGGACGACTCGGGCGAGATCATGTCCTACCCCTTCGCCTTCTGGGGCACGGGGGTGTGCGTGGCGTACATGGTCGCGTGGCTGTGGAGGAGCGGGATGTCGCTGGGCATCGCCGTGGCGATGGTCGTGCTGTCGCTGGCGATCTTCTACGGCATCACGCGGGTGGTGGCCGGCGGCGGGCTGGCGGCGGCGCGCGCGCCCGTCATCAGCTCCACGGCCCTCCTCTCGGCCCTGGGCTCGGAGGGCATGCCGCCCTCGACGATGGTGGCCTTCGGCCTGAGCTACGTGTGGATGGCCGACGTGCGGATCTTCGTCATGGCCTCGGCGGCCAACGGCATGAAGCTCGGCTCGGACCTGCCGGGCCGCCGGCGCCGGCTCTTCTGGGCCATGGCCATCGCCGTGGTGGTGGCCCTGCTCAGCTCGGTGTGGATGACCCTGCGCATCGCCTACACCGAGGGCGGGGCGAACGCGAACGACTGGTTCTTCGTCGGCGGGCCGCAGTACCCCTATGACTTCATGGGCCGGGCCATGCGCAACCCGGCCGGGCCGGACGTGGACGCGCTGGTCTTCACCGGGCTGGGCGCCGCGGCCATGTCGGGCCTCACCCTGCTGCACCACCGCTTCGCCTGGTGGCCCCTGCATCCGATGGGCTTCCCGCTCTCGACCATCATGATGACCGATTTCATGTGGTTCAGCATCTTTCTGGCCTGGGCCGTGAAGCGCCTGGTGCTGGCCTACGGCGGGCCGCGGGCCTATCGCCGCACGCGGCGGTTCTTCCTGGGCCTCATCCTCGGCCAGTTCACGGCCTGCGGCCTCTGGATCGTGGTGGACCTCCTCACCGGGCGCGTGGGCAACAACCTCTACTGGGTGTAGGCCCCCGCGTGCGGCTTGACAGTGGCGGGCGGCGGGCCTAGAATGCTGTAGACGCCCAAGGCCCCCCCGCGCCGACGCGCGGCAGAGGAGTCTGCATGCCCGAACCCCATGGCCCGCCCCAGGCCCCCAGCCCGAAGCCGCCCGGCGCCGACGGCCCGCCCGTGCTCGGCGACTTCGAGATCCTGGACCGCATCGGCCAGGGCGGGATGGGCACGGTGTTCAAGGCCCGGCAGCGCTCGATGGACCGCCTGGTGGCGGTCAAGGTGCTGCGGCCCGCCCTCGCGAGCGACGCGGCCTACGTCGAGCGCTTCTGGCGCGAGGCCCGCGCCGCGGCCCGCCTCAGCCACCCCAACATCGTGCTCGCCATCACCGCGGGCGAGGACCACGGCTACTATTACTTCGTCATGGAGTACGTCGAGGGCCACACCGTGGGCCTTCTGCTCAAGGCCGGGCCGCTGGCCGAGCAGAATGCCCTCCGCATCACCCTCCAGATCGCCCGTGCCCTCGACTACGCGTGGTCCAAGGAACGTATCGTCCACCGCGACATCAAGCCCGGCAACATCCTCATCACGCCCGACGGCACGGCGAAGCTCGCAGATCTGGGCCTCGCCCACGAGGTGACGCTCGAGGATGAGGACGCCTTTGGCGCCGACCGCAAGATCCTGGGCACGCCGCACTACATCGCGCCCGAGCAGATTCAGCGCCGGCCCGACCTCGACGTGCGCTGCGACCTCTATGCCCTGGGCGCCACCCTGTTTCACATGGTCACGGGCCGCGCGCCTTTCGAGGGCCGCAACACCAAGGCCCTCCTGAACAAGCACCTGCGCGAGCCGGCGCCCGACCCGCGCGAGCTGCGGCCCGAGCTCAGCGACGGCCTCGCCCGCATCCTCCAGAAGCTCCTGGCCAAGGACCGCGACGACCGCTACCCCGACGCCAAGAGCCTCGCGGCCGACATCGAGGCGGTCCTGCGCGGCGAGAGCCTGGGCGTCAAGCCGCTGCCGCCCCCGCGCCTGCGCTACAGCGCCGCCCGGTCCTCGAACCTCGCGCCCTCAATCGTCGGCACCCTGCTGCTCGTGTTCGGCCTCATCGTTCTCGTGGTCATCGCCTTCCGCGCCCTCACCGGGCCGCCCGAGCCGCCCAAGGGCCGCCGGGACCCCACGCCCCGCGAACGCCCGCCCGAGGACCCGCGGCTCCAGGCCGCCGAGCGGGCCTGGCGGGCCGCCGAGAGCTACGCGCAGGCCCATCCCGCCGATGCCCCGGGCGCCATCGCCCGCCTGCGCGACGTGGAGTCAGCCTACCCGGGCACCCCGGCCGCCGAGAGCGCCCTCACGCTGCGCCACCAGCTCGAGGCGGACCTCGAGCGCAGCAACAAGGAGGCGCTGGCGGCCCTCGTCGCCCGAGCCGAGGCCCTCGTCGCCGAGACGCGCTATGCCGACGCCCTGGCCCTCTTCGACAAACTGCCGCCCGGGCTCGCGGCCAAGGGCTGGCGCGAGCGGGCCGCCGCCGCCCGGGCCGCCGCCGAGAAGCAGGCCCGCGAGGCCTTCCTCGCCGCCCTCGCGCGCGGCGACACGCTGGCGCGCAGCGGCCAGACCGACGAGGCCGTGCGCGCCTACGAAGCGGCTGGCGCCGCGCTGCCCGACTCCTGGCGCGCCGAAGTGGCGCAGCGCATCGCAGATGCGCGCCGCGCCCAGAAGGAACTGGCCGAGCGCGCCAGGGCCGAGCGAGAGGTCGCACGCCTCCGCCTCCTCGGCGAACTCATGGACCTCTACCGCGCGCGCAAGTACGACGAGGCCGCCGAACGCCTCAAGGGCCTCATCGAGACGGCGCCTGCCGAGACCCGCGAGGAACTCAAAGCCGAGTTGGCCGAGGTGGCCAAACTCCAGGACCTCTGGGCCCGCACCGACCGGGGCGCCAGCCGCATGGTCGGCCAGCGCTTCGTCATCCGCGGCATCCAGGGCGAGCTGGTAGCCGTCAAGGGCACCCGCCTCACCATCCGCACCCCCGGCGGCTCCTTCAGCGAGGAGATTCGCAACCTCAACGCCGACCAGATCCTCGCCCTCGTGCTGCCCGAGCTGACCTCGCTCGAGGGCCCCGTGGCCGCCGCGCGCTTCCTCATCGCCGAGGGGAACCTCGAGGCCGCCGCCAAGCGCCTCCAGCCGCTCGGCGACGTGCGGAGCGACGTCGTCGCCCTCCGGGCGCGGCTCCAGCGCTTCGAGTCCGTCGCGGCCCTCCTCGCGGCGCTCAAGGAGCTGGAGGAGGCCCGCGCCCTCGTGGCCGGCGGCGACCCGGACCGCGGCGCCGCCGCCCTCCGCGCCTTCCTGGCCCGCTTCGGCAAGCGGCCCGACGCCGCCGCCCTCTGCCTGGAGGCCGAGCGCCTGCTCCAGGAGGCCGCCGCCCCACGCCCGCCCCGCTGGGGCCACGTGGGCGGCCGCGCCGTCGCCCGCCCCGACGCCCGCGTGCGAGGCACGCCCGACGACCCGCTCTACCTCACCGAGCGCCACGGCCTGAGCGCCTACCGAATCGCCGTGCCCAACGGCACCTATCTCGTGCGCCTGCACTTCGCCGAAACGTCTCCCGGCGTCACAGGCATCGGGCAGCGCGTCTTCTCCGTCACCTGCGAGGGCCGGGCGGTGTTGCGCGACCTCGACATCCTGCGGGAGACGAACGACCGGCGCTTCACGGCGCTGGTCAAGGAGTTCAGCGTCGAGGTCGCCGACGGCGAGCTGACGATCGAGTTCATCCCCAAGCTCCAGGACCCGGTGGTCAACGCCATCGAGGTCGCGCCTCAGGCCGGCGGCGCGCCCATCCTCATCAACTGCGGCGCCCCCCGCGACTACCAGGACCGCAGCGGCCGCACGTGGCAGCGAGACCAGGAGTACGCGCCCTCGCCGCCCCCGCCCGCGGTGCCCCCTCCCCGAAAGCAGGAACCATGACGCCCCGGGACGAACTGAAACTCTCGATGTGGACGAGCTTCTTCATTGACCTCTCGCCCGAGGACGCCCTGCGCGAGCTGGCCCGCGCGGGCTGGCGCTACGCCGAGCTCTCGGACGAGCACGGCAAGGCCCTCCTCGAGCGCGGCGACCCTGCCGCCGTGGGCGGCGCCTTCCGCCGCTTCGCCCAGGACAGCGGTGTGGCGGTCGAGCAGGGCCATCTGTGGCTCACGGTGGACATCGCGCCGGCCGACGAGGCGACCCGCCGCCAGACTGTCGCGGCCCTCCGACGCTGGCTCGACCTGTATCTCGCCCTCCAGATTCCCGCCGCCGTCATCCACCCCGGCGGCGCCGGCCTCGTGGATCCCGCGGCCAGGCTGGAGGCCCAAGTGCGCACTCTCGATGAGCTGGCCGCGCACGTGCGTGGCAGCGGCCTCGTGCTCTGTGTCGAAAACTGCTCGTCAGGCGACGCCTTGAGGCCCCTTCTCGCCGCCACGCCGCCCGACGCTGTGGGCGTGTGCCTCGACACCGGCCACCTCAACCTCACCGCCGAGAGCCAGGCCGCCTTCATTCGGGCCTGCGGGCCGCGCCTGCGCGCACTGCACCTCGCCGAGAACGACAAGAGCGGCGACCAGCACAACCTGCCCTACGCCCGCGGCGGCTCCGTGCCGTGGGGCGAGGTGGCCGAGGCCCTCGCCCAGGCGTCGTACCAGGGGCTGCTCAACTTCGAGGTGCCCGGCGAAAACCGCTGCCCGCTGCCCGTGCGACGCCTCAAACTCGCCTACCTCCAGCACTTCGCCGGCTGGATCTTCGCCCGCAACGCCCCCAGCCCGTGTTGATTCGAGCAGGCCGCATGTGGCAATCCATCATCATGCGGTAACTAGCGTGTGAGCATGCACTTCGGGCGTCGCTGCCCGTGCCGCGGCCTGCCGCATGTTGCCGGGCTTCAACATCGGCCTGTGCGCGCCCGAGGCTGGAGAGGCGGCGAATGGAAGGCGCAACGCTGCAAGATGAAGTGACACAACTGGTTATGTTGGCGCGGCTTTTCGCCTCAGCCCGCTGAGGCTCGGCATGCCGGTTGCTCTCACCCCCTGCAAACCGAGCGGGCGGCCCCGAGAAGCCCGTTGGCGCGCCCCGCCTTGTGCCTCGATCCCTTCCCAAGGCGGCGGCGCTCTGTGGGAGCGGGGTTCGCCCTGTGCCAGGCGACACCTGACGCCGGGCACGAATCAGGCCGGACGCGACACCATGTGCCTGGCGGGGGTGTCTCATCCGGCCCTTTTTTGGCCCGCCTCGGGCCGCGCGCTCACCTGCCGCGCGCGCAGTGCCGGCACAGGAACTCCATCTTCCCCGGCTCGGGGCCCTCCCGTGCCCGCACGCCCTCCTGGCCGCGGCTCAGAAGCCGCTGGCAGACGGCGCACAGGCGCGGTTGCGCGGCGCACCGCGCGCACAGGGCCACGCGGCCCGCGATGATGGCGCCGCGGCGCATGTCGCCGCTGCCCAGTGCGGCGTCGCACTCCGAGCACTTGGGGCCGAAGACGATGGGGAGCGGCACGGGGCGGCTCGGCCTCCCGATGCACCGCCGCCACACGAGGTAGTCGGGCGAGAGCGTGTGGCCGCGGCGAACGGCGTACTCTTCGGCGGCAGCCACCAACGCCTGCGCCACATTCACATCCACCTGCGCGAAGCTCTGCCCCATCTTCTGCGTGTAGTCGGCCAGCAGCCGACGGAAGTCCGCGGCCGACATGCCCGTCTGTCCCCAGGTCGTCACGATCCCGAGTTCCACCGGGTCCACGATGACCGCGGCGAAGCGGAGGCTGGCGGGCGCCTGGTGCCGAGCCACCAGCACCATCAGGCGGCCGTCGCTCCAGGGGGGGCCGACGAGTGCGGCCAGCACCGGCTCGGTCGGCGTGGGCTCGGCCACGAAGACGCCGCGCACGTCCACCCCCTGGCGCTCGAGTGCGCCCAGGGTGGCGCGCGCGTGGGCGCGGACGGCCGGGTCGGGCCGCCGCAGCAGCTCGCGCAAGAGCGGCAGCGCCGCGGGCGTGGCGAACCGCGCGAGGCCCGCGGCCACAGCGGCATCCACCTGGGGCACTTGCAGGCTGGTCACCGCCTCGAGCAGCCGGAGGAGCGCGGGGTTGCCATCCTGGAGCAGCGGGGCGAGGACAGCCTCCTGCTCCTCCGGCAACAGGCAGGCGAACTCGTCGCGCCACAGGATCAGCTCGCCCTCATCATCCAGGAGGTCGCCCGGCAGTGGCGTGCCCGGCCGCGGGCGGCCCGAGCAGGCCTCCTCCATGCCGCGGCACACGGCGCTCAGCCACATCCGCTCGGTGGGGTTGAGCACGGGGGAGTTGAGAGCCGCGGCCAGCGCATCGCGCGCCCAGCGGGCCGCCTCGCCCGCGAACGAGCCCAGGATCGCCGCCACCCGGTCGCGCCGCGCCGCATCGCGCCGCAGCGCGCTGTGCACCAGGCAGGCCACGGCGTCGGCGCCCAGGGCCGCGATGCCCGACGCGGCCTCGGCCGCGCCGTCGGAGGCCGCCGACGTGAGGTCCAACCCGTCCACCAGGCTCTCCACCTGCCGCGCCAGCTCTTCCCTGGAGCACTTTCCCATCGTGGCACCATCCCTCCTGTTCCGCTCATTGTAGCTCCGAGCGGAACGGCTGCAACCGCCATTGCTTGACAGCGCCCCGCCGCCAGGGTAGGATGCCACCGAACCGCCGCCCAGGAACCACGAGGACCCGCCCCGTGCCCCGACGCAAGGCCCGCGATGCCAGCAAGAGGAAGGTGGAGCTCAAGCCCCCCTCGGTTCACCCGAAGAACAAGCTCAACGCCCTCACGGGCAACGAGTGGCTCTTCTTCACCAAGTCGGTGCTCCGCACCAGCTACCCGCACGGCCTGGGCCACCGGCTGCGGCGCGAGCAGGGCGGCAACAAGCCGCCGCAGCTCATGCAACACCTCATCGAGTTCTTCACCAAGCCGGGCCAGAGCGTGCTCGACCCCTTCGCCGGCGTGGGCGGCACGCTGCTCGGCGCCTCGCTGGCCGGCCGCACGGCCGCCGGCATCGAGCTGAACCCGCGCTGGGTCGAAATCTACCGCCAGGTGTGCGAGACCGAGGGCATCGAGCCGCAGGAGACGCTCGTGGGCGACTGCCTCGAGGTGCTGCCGGGCCTGGCCGCCTCGGGCCGCACCTTCGACTTCATCGCCACCGACCCGCCCTACTCGATCGCCCTCGAAAAGACCATGTGCGACGGCACCTACGACATCCAGCACCGCAAGACCGACTTCGACAAGTATTCGGACGATGCGGCCGACTTCCGCAACCTGGCCACCTTCGCCGAGTTCTACGACGCCATCGAGCGCGCCTTCGCGCTCACGTTCCCGCTCTTGCGCGAGGGCGGCTACCTGGCCGTGATCATCCGCGACTCCTACCAGGGCGGCCGCTACATCCCGGCCACCTACGAGATCGCCCAGCGGATCGAGCGCGGCGGCTACGTGATGAAAGGCATCAAGGTGTGGTACGCCACGGGCGCGCGCGTGCGGCCCTACGGCTATCCCAACGCCTACATCCCCAACATCGTCCACCAGAACATCGCCATCTTCCGCAAAGAGAAACCCGCGAAAGCGAAGAGAAAGATTGCCCGCGAAACACACGGGAAGAAGACAGGAAGCCCAGCAGGGTCCTGAACCTCTTCTCTCGCGTCCTCTCGTGTGTGTCGCGGGCTACTCTTGGGTCTTCCCGGGATACGGGCAGAGGGCGGCGATGGGGCAGCGCGGGCAGGCGGGCCGCCGCGCCGTGCAGCAGTAGCGCCCGTGGAACGTCAGGAGGTGCGAAAACAGAGTCCAGTCCTTCTGCGGAACCGCCTCGGCCAGTTCCCTCTCGATCTTGTCGGCGTACTTCTTCTCCACGTTGTGCGGGTCGGCGAGGCCCAAGCGGCCGCTCAGGCGCAGCGCGTGGGTGTCCACGATGATCGCCGGCACGCCGAAGCAGGTGCCGAGGATCACGTTCGCCGTCTTGCGCCCCACGCCGGGCAGGTTCGAGAGCACGTCCATCTGGGCGGGGACCTGGCCGCCGTGCTTCTCGACCAGCTCCTTGCAGCAGGCGATGATGGCGCGGGCCTTGTTGCGGAACGTGCCGCACGAGCGGATCATCCCCTCCAGCTCCTCGAGGGGCGCGGCGGCGAAGTCGGCCGCGGTCCTGAATCGCCGGAACAGCGCGGGCGTGGTCTTGTTCACCCGCTCGTCCGCGCACTGCGCCGCCAGAATCGTCGCCACGAGCAGTTCGAGGGGGGTTGAGTGGTCGAGCAGGCATCGGGCGTTGGGGTACTCCTTGCTCAGCTTCGCAATGATCCTCTTGACCCGAACCTTCTTCTCGGCGAGCGATTCCATTCGCGTTCTCCTCGTGAGTGGCGTCTAGGAGCCTGTCCACGAATCCCCGTGGGCTGCGTTGCCGGCGCCAGCGGGGCGGATGCAAGGCGCGGCTCCGCAGGCGATGCTCTCCGTTGCATCGCCTCCTCCGTGCTCCTAGCCTGCGGCAAGAATCGCGGGCGTCGCAGTCCCACCCGGATTCTTGGACAGGCTCCCTAGTCGGGTCACCTTGACACGCACGCTGCAAAGTCCTATTTTACCGTCAGCGAGGGCCACTTTCCACAGACCCAGGCGCCGTCCGGCGCTTTGTTCCCCCTGCCCTGGGAATCGCTGATGCGGCATAACGTGCGGTTGCTGTTCCTCGTGTGCATCGGCTACGGGCTGACGAAGGGGCTGACGGACTTCGCGGTGCCGCTGTATCTGAAGTGGCGGGGCCATTCGTTCCGCGATATCGGCACGATCTTCACGGTGTCGGCCATCGCGATCTTCTTCCTGCGAATCTATCTGGCGCGCCTGTCGGACCTCATTGGGCGCAAGCTGTTCTACGTGGGCGCGCTGGTGCTCACGAGCCTGTCGTACCTCGGCTTCCCGTTCCTGCACCGCCTCGCGGCGATGGCCGGGCTGAAGACCGCCTCGGACCTGAGCTTCGGGGTCCGCGAGACGATGCACGCGACGGCGCTCTACGAGTCGCGCGCCCACGGCTACGTGCACCTCCAGGGCATGACGCGCGGCACCGAGATGCTGTTCATGGGGGCCGGCACGCTGGCCGCGGGCTTCCTCATCGTGGGGTGCGGGTACGCGGTGCCGTTCGTGGCGTCGGCGCTCGTGCTGCTGGCGACGACGGCCGTGTTCGCGCGGTGGTTTGTGGAGCCGGCGGACCTCGAGCGCCGGGGGCCGCCGCTCGGCCTGGTCGCGCTCCTCACCACGTCGTTCCCCAGGCCGATTCTCGCGATCACGGCCATGGGCTTCCTGTTCGGCATCTCGATCTCCGCCAGCCACTACTATGTGCCGCCGCTGTTCTTCCAGGCGAAGTTCGGCCTGGACGAGCGGGCGATCGCCTGGATCCAGCTCGTGCACATGCTATCGCACGTGCCCGCCCTCTTCCTGGTGGGCTGGCTGGTGAAGCGGCGCTGGAAGGCCGTGTTCTTCTGGACGCTCCTTGTCGAGGGCATCCTTCTGGGGCTCGTCGGGTGCTTCCGAACGCTGGCGCCGACGCTGGCGTTCTGGTGGACTCACGACCTCATTGGCGCGGGGCTGTGGGCGCCCCTCCAGTGGGGGCTGATCCAGCACTACGCGCGGAAGGAGTCGCGCGGCCTCGACGCGA
This sequence comes from Planctomycetota bacterium, assembly GCA_035384565.1. Classification (NCBI taxonomy): domain Bacteria; kingdom Pseudomonadati; phylum Planctomycetota; species Planctomycetota bacterium. The sequence continues at coordinate 151,413 of DAOOIT010000003.1, forward strand.
GCGTGGTGCCCGCCGTGACGGCGCTGGGCTGCATCTTCGGCCCCCTGCTGGCGGGCCATCTGGCCGAGTGGACGAGTCTGCCCGCCCTCGGCATCGCGGCCTCGGCCGACGGGCAGGCGGTGAGCTTGCCCATGATCGCCAGCGGCGCTATGATGTCCCTATCGGCTCTGCCGTTGCTGTTGCTGCCGCCCGACGGGACCCGAGAGGCTTCGCTGTGATCTGCGATCGCTGCGGCGAGGACCGCGTGCGCGAGGATGCGTGGCTGCTGGCGTTTCCCCAGGCCGGCTGGCCGCCGGTGACGTTCGCCCGCCTGTGCCGCGGCTGCCGCCGGCGCACGCGGTGGCTGGCGTTCCACCGGGCGCTCTTCTTCCTGTGCTGCCTCGCCCTGGTGGCGGCCGTCGCCGGCGCGGGGGTGGGCATGGTCTACCTCGTCCAATGGCTGAGCAAGCTAAGCTCCACGTAGTCACCTTCGGCTGCCAGATGAACAAGCTCGACAGCGAGGTCGTGGCCGGCCACCTCGTCGAAGCCGGCTACGCGCTCACCGAGTCCAGCCGCGAGGCCGACGTGGTGCTCCTCAACACGTGCAGCGTACGCCAGCACGCCGAGGACAAGGTCTGGTCGCTCCTCGGCACGCTGCGGGCGCGCAAGCAGCGGCGGCCCGACTTGGTGCTGGGCGTCATCGGCTGCATGGCCCAGAAGGAGCGCGAGGCGATCCTCCAGCGCATGCCGCACGTGGACCTCGTGTGCGGCCCGATGGAGCTGGACCGCCTGCCCGAGCTGGTGGCCGAGGTGCGCCAGCGGCGCGAGCGCGTGGTCGCCGTGGGCGAGGGCCACGTGGGGCGCGTGCCGCGCGGCGTCACCCGGCGCCCGAACCGCTTCCAGGCGTTTGTCGCCGTCATGCGCGGCTGCGACAACTTCTGCGCCTACTGCGTGGTGCCGTACGTGCGCGGCCGCGAGGAGAGCCGGCCCGTTGCGGAGGTCGTCGCCGAGGTCGAGGCCCTCGTCGCCGACGGCGTCAAGGAGGTCACCCTCCTCGGCCAGAACGTCAATTCCTACGGCGCCACGCTCGGCGACGGCACCACGCTCGCCCGGCTGCTGGAGCGGCTCGACCGTGTCCCGGGCCTCGAGCGCCTGCGCTTCGTTACGTCGCACCCCAAGGACGCCAGCGACGCGCTGTTCCGCGCGATGGCCGACCTGCCCAGCGTGTGCCCCTACCTGCACCTGCCGGCCCAGAGCGGCTCGAACCGCGTGCTGCGCGACATGAACCGCGGCTACACGCGCGAGCACTACCTCGAGCGCATCGCCCGCGTGCGCGCGCTCGTGCCCGGCATCGAGGTGGCCAGCGACTTCATCGTCGGCTTCCCCGGCGAGACCGAGGCCGAGTTCGAGGAGACCGTGGACCTCGTGCAGCGGGCCGACTTCCAGAATTGCTTCGTCTTCAAGTACTCGCCGCGGGCAGGCACGCGGGCGGCCGAGATGGCCGACGACGTGCCGTGGGACGTGAAGCAGGACCGCAACCGCCGCCTGCTGGCCGTGCAGAAAGCCGTCATGCGCCGGCGCCACGCGGCCCTGGTCGGCCGCGCGCTCGAGGTGCTGGTCGAGGGCACGAGCAAGCGCGATGCAAGCAAGCTCACCGGCCGCACGCGGGCCAACCACATCGTGGCCTTCGCGGGCGACCCGCGGCTCGAGGGCCATACGGTGAGCGTGGAGATCACCGGCTTCACCCCCCTCACGCTCTTCGGGAGAATGCGGTGACCGCCATCGCGGCGTTCCGGGGCCGGCTCGCCGCCTCCTTGCGGTCGGACGAGCGGCGGCACGTGGGCCGCTGGGCCGTGGCCCTCGCCGCGCTCGCCCTCCTCGTCTACGTGGGCAACCGGCGCACGATCGGCTCGGGCGACACGGTTCCCGCCCGCTTCCTGCCCCACACGATCCTGCACGAGGGCGACCTCGATTTCAACGAGTTCCCCGAGTTGTATGGCGCGGGCCGGCCGTACTTTCTGCGCAGGATCGGCGACTCCTACCTCTCGTCCTATCCCCCCGTGGCGGGCTTTCTGGCGCTGCCGGTGCACGCCGCGGCGCACCTGTTCCCCGGCGCCGACACGCCGCTGGGCCTGGAGAGGCAGGAGAAGATCGCGGCGGCCCTGATCGCCGCCGCGTCGGTGGCCGTGGTGTTCCTGGCCGCGCGCGCGGCGGCCAGCGGCCCGGCGGCGCTGCTGGTGGCCCTGGTCTACGCCTTGTGCACGAGCACGCTGAGCACGAGCAGCCAGGCCCTTTGGCAGCACGGCCCCAGCGAGCTGTTCCTTGCCCTCGCCGCCTTCGTGCTCCTCCGCAGGCAGCAAGGCGGGCCGCTGTGGGCCGCCGGCGCGAGTCTCGGCCTCGCCACGCTCGCGCGGCCCACGAATGCCATCGCCGTCGTCGTGCTGGGCCTCTACGTGCTCCTGCGTCGCCGACGCCAACTCGTGCCCTTCGTGCTCGGGGGGCTTCCCTGCCTGGCGCTCGGGCTGTGGTACGTCGCAGCGTACGGCAGCCCCTTTGGCGCGTACGACTACCTCGCGCGCCAATGGGCATGGTCCGGGTCGCTCGGTTGGGGGCTGGCGGGGCACCTGGCGAGCCCCAGCCGCGGGCTGCTTGTCTTCTCGCCCGTGCTGGTGTTCGCGGCGCACGGCTTCTGGCGCAAGGTGGTGCGCGAACGCGACCCGCTGTTTGCGGGCATGGCCGCCTTCTGCGCGGCGCACCTGCTCGTCCTGTCGAGGTTCACCCACTGGTGGGGCGGGCATTCGCTGGGGCCGAGGCTGCTCACCGACATCCTGCCGTTCCTCGTCCTCTTCCTCGCGCCCACGGCCGAGCGGGTAGTCGCGGAACGGCGCCGCTGGCTCCGGTTGGCCTTCGGGGCGCTGGCCGCCGTGTCGTTCGTCCTCCATGGCGCCGCCGTCTACGACAAGGCCGCGAGCGCGTGGAACACTTCGCCCGACGTGGACCGCTATCCCGCGCGGCTGTGGCACTGGTGGGATAGCCAGGCCCTCGCCGCGTTCCGCAGGCGCCCGCTGGCCATTCCCTTCGAGTCGCTCGGTGCGAATGTGGGCGTGCCCGAGGGCGACCCCGGCTCGACCTATGGCTGGTGTCTGCGGCTTGACGCGGCGCCCGCGGCCCTGTCGTTCCAGGCCGATGTGCGCTCGCTGGCCTACGAGCTGTCATTCCGCGCCCGGGCGGCGCCGGGGGCGGACGGCGAGCTGGTCGTCACGCTGCCCGACGGCGAGGTGCTCGCGCGAATGCCCCTGCCACGCGGCGCGGCCGGATTCGTCACGCAGCGGGCCGTCTTCCGCGTGCCCGGCGACGCGCGCCGCACGGCGGTGCGCGGCACCGTCACCTCGCGTGGCGGGGCGCCGGTGTGGCTGGACCACGTGGCGTTCCGCGAGCGCGGGCCGTAGGGCCGCGCCTCAGGGCCTGAGCGCCTGGCGTATCTCGCCGAGCGTCGCCTGCGCCATCATCTTCAGGAACGCCCCGTCCGCGCCCGCGATGATCACGCGCGCACCTTCGGCCAGCCAACGCCTGGCGTAGGGCGCGCCCGAGGTGATGACGCCGAATGCCTTGCCCGCCACATCCGCCGCCTGTCGCACGCGGCGAACGCCTGCCATGAACTTCTCACACTCCCAGTCGAGCGGCACGCCCAGGTTGATGCTGAAGTCGGCCGGGCCGATCATCAAGGCGTCCACGCCGTCCACGCGGGCAATCGCTTCCGCGTTGTCGAGGGCCTCCTGCGTCTCGATCTGGCACAGGACCAGGATATTTTCCTCTGCGTGGCGGAAGTAGTCGTTCTGGTCGGTGGCGAAGCGGATGGCGCGGCGCGGCCCCCAGCCGCGATTGCCCCGCGGCGGGTAGCGGGTGGAAGCGACGGCGGCCCGGGCCTGCTCGACGTTGTTGACCCAGGGGAAGACGATCCCCTCGGCACCAACGTCGAGCACCTGCTTCACGCGGACGAAGTCGTTCCAGAGCACGCGGACGACGCCCGTGGCCGCGGTGTCCTTGAGCGCCATCATGTGCGCCTGGATGCCCGTGGCTGTCTGGGGCGCGTGCTCGGTGTCTACCACCACGAAGTCGAACCCCACGTCGGCCATGATCTCCGTCGTCGTGGGGTCCTCCGACACCACCCAGCCGCCAATGGCCACCTTGCCCTCTCGCAACAGGCGCTTCGTGCGATTCTCACGCATTTTCTCTCCTCCGTGAATCCGTAATGCGTAATCCGTAATCCGTAACCAGAAAGAACAGAACCAACCTTCCCTTCCTCTCTGGTTACGGACTACGAATTACGGATCACGGACTGACTCTTCCCCTCAACTCCACTGCTGTCAACGAGCACGGCGCGAGTCGGAGCGACACCTTGCCGCCTTCCGCCGTGGCCGCCTGCTCTCGAACGGTGACGCTGAGCGGCTCTCTCTCGTTCGTCGCGTCGCAGCCTGGGCCTGCGAGCGCCCAGGCCCGCGCCTCGGCAATGGGGAAGCCCACGGCCTCGATGGCGCACGGCACAGGCTCCCGAAGGCTCTTGTTGACGATCATCAGGAAGAGCGTCTTGCCGTCGCGGCTCTTGCTCGCGTTGACGGTGAGAAGCGGCGCGGCGCCGAAGCTCTTGGGGCGGAACTTCTGGACCTGCACCCCGCGATACCACGCCTTGCCCTTCACTGCGCCAGGGCCGCTGATACGGCGGCAGATGACCTGAAGGTCCTTCGCGTCGGCCAGTGTCACGTAGTCCAACTCGATCTTAGTCCAGTCGCTCGTGCCGACGACCGAGGGGGAGCAGGCGGCGGAGTGGGTGGCGAGCCAGCCGCGCCCGTCGCCGAGCTGGAAGCCGGCGCCGCTGCCGGTCGTCAGCCCCTCGGTCTTCACCCAGCCTGTGAGCCGGTAGCCCGCGAGCGGCTCGGCTGGCATCGTCTTCTGCGCGTGGTAGTAATTCACGTCCTGGCTGCCGTCGAACTCCACGGCTACGACCCCATCCTCAATCTTGTGCGCGGCGCCCTTGACGGGCGAGAGCGCCCAGTCCTGCTTCGGCAACAGGTCGTCGGGGAAGAGCTGAAAGGGGCCCGGCTGCCCGTGGCCGTGGCGGGGCAGGACTCCGAAGCCACCATCGGACTCGAAGCGGCCACAGGCCACGTCGGCCTCGATGAGCACGTCGCCGAAATGCTCGTGGTAAAGCTGGAAGACGTAGTAGTTGGGGCGCTTTACGTAGGGCGGCTTGTAACCCTTCACGGAGCCCCAGTATTCGTTGGCGAACTGCCAGTGGTTGGCTAGGGCGATGCGGTGCTCGGGCTGCATCAGGACCCGGAGCACCTCGGCGTTGACGAGCGCGTTGCCCAGGCAGTGGCGGTAGGGCGTGGGCCTCTCCTGGACGAAGCTGCCGTTGAACTCGGTGATGGCCAGCGGCACGTCGTCGCGGCCGGTCAGCTCGCGGATGAGGGCGTTGAGCTGGCGGTAGAGGTCGGCGATCTGCGCGTCGGCGGCAAGGGCGATGGTGAACAATTCCTCGGCCGGCGGCTTGCCGTCGTTGGCGTCGTAGCCGGGCACGTAGCAGTGGTGGATGGCGAAATCCAGCTCCTTCGCGGTGACTTTGAGCACCTCGCGGGTCCAGGGGCCGACCTGCCCGTCGCTGGTGTTCTCCAGGACTGCGCCGAGCTTGATGCGGGGGTCCACGCCGCGCATCGCGCGGCGGGTAGCAAGGAAGCGGCCGGCGTATTCCTTTGGCGTGAACTTGCCACCCTTGTGGTCGCCGTGGTCGGATTCGTTTCCGAACTCGAACCAGACCACGCCCCAGGGGGCCGGGTGGCCGTCGGCGGCGCGCACCGCCGCCCAGTCGCGTCCGCCGTTGGGGTTCTTGCCGTCGTTGGGCGAATTGAGGTATTCCACGATGTCGGCAGCGTCCTCGGGTGTGATGACGAAGTCGCCGAGGGTGATGACGGCGACGGCCCCGATGTCGGCGCAGTTCCGCATGAACTCGGGGAGGCCGAACTTCTGGTTGGGGCGTTCGGCGAGGGGGCCAACTGTCTTTTTCCATTCGAAGCGGTGGGCCTCGCAGCCGCCGGGCCAGCGCGAGCAGCTCAAGCCGCAGGCCTTCGCCAGCGCCACCATCTCGGGCACCGAGGCCCGCGCATCGGGATTCCAGATTCCAGATCCCAGATTACAGTACTCGTTACGGCCATTGGCGTAGCCGAGCATGTTGTTGCCGAGGACCAAGCGATTGACAGGCCCAACGGCCTTCTGTGGGTGGATGAGGATGGTAGCGGGTTCGGAGGCAAGGGCGCAAGAATGCGTAATCCGTAATCCGTAATCCGTAACCAGACAAAGACAAAGCAACAGGAGCACACGCGAATTCGCAGGCAGCAGCCTTCTCATTGGAGTCCGCCTCTTTTGGTCTTCTCTGGTTACGGATTACGAATTACGGATTACCCTACGATCCTTCGCTTCATCTCTTTCGCATAGTGCAGGTAGTTGTGCCACGACACGTCGTCTGGAATGCCGTGGTCGAGTTCGGGGATGTAGCGGCCCTTGAGCACGGCGGGCCACACGCGGTCAAGCTCGGCGTCAATCGCCTTGGGGTCTTTGGCCAGGGCGCGCTTGTCTATGCCGCCCATCATGCCGAGGGTGGGGAAGCGGTCGCGGAAGAAATTCACGTCGCAGCCCGCCGCGACCTCGAACGGCCACAGGTAGTTCACCCCCGCCTCCATCATCGGCTCGACGATGAGCAGCGGCTGGCCATCGGTGTCCACCGAGATGATGGGGATGCCGTGTGCGTCGGCGAATGCCTTGATGCGGCGGTAGCACGGCCCCATGAACTCGCGCCAGTGGGCGGGCGAGATGAGCGGCCCCTGGCGCCCGCACATGTCCTCCCAGATGTGAATCACGTCCACCCGCACCCCCGCGTCGCAGACCGCGCCGAAGACGGCGAGGTAGACGTCGGTCATGTGGTTCATGATGTCGCGCACGAGGTCGGGCTCGGTGTGGAAGGCGATCAGCCCCTCCTCGTCGCCGAGGAGCCAGCGGACCGAGCCGAAGATACCCACGTCGGGGAAGCTGCCGAGCTGGATCGGATAGCCCTTCTCCATCCACTCCCCGCACCGCTGTCGCCAGTCGCCCGCCAGGCGGTCTGGGTGGCGTGGGTCGAGGTGTTCGGCCTTGTAGCGCTCCCACTCGTCGCGGCCCGCGACGGGGAACTTGAGGAACTGGCACATTGATTCGCCGCGCTTATAGTCGCGGCGCACGATGCCCCAGTGGTCCACGTGGACCTTGTAGCTATCGTCCTCGGAGAGCACCTTTCGCTCGAACTGCGGGCACGGCCCGTAGTTCACGGGCACGACGCAGGGCGGGACGTCGGGCTTCATGAAGCTGCGGTGGTCCTTGACCTCGGCTGGCTTCCCCTCCCGCTCCCATCGTTGCCACGTCCTGCCCCACCCACCCCAGAACAGCCAGAACGGCACGCGGTCAATCGGCTTGCCCAAAATGCAATTCACAAACCGCTCTCGGTCGGTCATGCTTTTCTCCTTGATGCGGCGCCCTGGCTATTGTACGCGTCCTCTCAGGGTGCGGCAAGCACTTCTAGCGTCCCGGCTTGCCGTGTGGCCCCAACTTGGGTAACATCATGGCAATATTCGCGCCAAGAGCGATAGGAGGCAAGACGATGGCAGACGCGCTCATCACTGAGAACTTCATGCTCGAGAGCCAGGCCGCGGTTCGGTTGTTCCACGAGCACGCCCGGGACCTGCCGATCATTGATTACCACTGCCACCTCCCCCCCGCCCAGGTGGCCGAAGACCACCGCTTCCGCAGCATGACGGAGATATGGCTGGGCGGCGACCACTACAAGTGGCGGCTCCTCCGCACGGCCGGCGTGCCCGAACGCCTCATCACGGGCGATGCCTCCGACTGGGAGAAGTTCGCCGCCTGGGCTGCCACGATGCCCAAGCTCCTCCGCAACCCCATCTACCACTGGTCGCACATGGAACTCAAGCGCCCCTTCGGCATCAGCGACCGGTTGCTCAACGCCGACACCGCGCAGGGCATCTGGGACGAGTGCAACGCGCTCCTCGCCCAGCCCACCTTCTCGGCCCGCGGCATCATGCGGCAGATGAACGTCGCGCTCGTCTGCACCACCGACGACCCGGCCGACTCTCTGGAGCATCACCAGAAAGTGGCCGCCGACGCGAGCTTCCCCATCCAGATGCTCCCCGCCTGGCGGCCCGACAGGGCGATGGCGGTGGACAATCCCGCCGTCTTCCGCCCCTGGGTCGAGAAGCTGGCCGCCGCCGCGAACGTGCATATCAAAGACATCGCGACCTTCCGCGAGGCGCTCCGCAAGCGCCACGAGTTCTTCCACGCCAACGGCTGCCGCCTCTCGGACCACGGGATCGAGACCTTCTACGCCGAACCGTACGCGGAGTTCGACCTGCGCGGCATTTTCCTCCGTGCCCGCGCCGGAGCCGCCCTCGAACCCGCCGAGGTCGCCCAGTTCAAGTCCGCCATGCTCTACGAGTTCGCCGTGATGGACTTCGAGCGCGGCTGGACCCAGCAGTTCCACCTCTGCGCGCTGCGGAACAACAACCGCCGGCTCTTCCAGGCCCTCGGCCCCGACGTAGGCGGCGACTCCATCGGCGAATGGCCCGTCGCCCAACCAATGTCGCGCTTCCTCGGGCGCCTGGACGAGGAGGGCAAGCTCGCCCGCACTATCGTTTACAGCCTCAACCCGACGCACAATGCGGTCCTCGCCACGATGATCGGCAATTTCCAGGACGGCTCCGTGCCTGGCAAGCTCCAGGTGGGCAGCGCCTGGTGGTTCAACGACCAGGCCGACGGGATGCTCGAACACCTCGAGGCCATCTCGAACATGAGCCTCCTCAGCCCGTTCGTGGGCATGCTCACCGACAGCCGGTCGTTCCTCTCCTACACGCGGCACGAGTACTTCCGGCGCCTCCTGTGCAACCTGCTGGGCGGCGAGATCGAGCGGGGCCTGTTGCCGCGCGACTTCGGCCTCGTGGGCGGCCTGGTGCGCGACGTGTGCTTCGGCAACGCCTCCCGCTACTTCGGCTTCGCGGGCCTGCCGAAGGTCTGAGAGAACCGCGCGGAGCCCCCGCGCTGGCGCCGCGGCCCGATTGGAGGTCCACATGGCAGGTCGGGTCACATGCGTGTTGGTACTGCTGACCACACTGGCGGCGGGAGAAGACTGGCCGCAGTTCCGCGGCCCCTCGGGCGACGGCATCAGCCGCTCGGCCAACCCGCCCCTCGAATGGAGCGAGACGAAGAACATCGCCTGGAAGACGGCCATCCCCGGCCGCGGCCGCTCGTCGCCCGTCGTCCTCGGCGACCGCGTCTGGCTCACGACGGCCATCGAGTCCAACGTGGTGCGCAAACGCATCGGCCCCGACGACATGCAGGCCGCCGATCACGTGGCCCTCGGCGCCGCGTGCCTCGACCGCACCACGGGCAGGCTCCTCTGGCACGTGACGACCTTCGACGTGGACAAGCCGCCGCCCGTTCACTGGCTCAACAGTTGGGCCACCCCCACGCCCGTGGCCGAGCCGGAACGGCTCTACTGCGATTTCGGCTCGATGGGCACCGCCTGCCTCGATGCCGAGACCGGCAAGACCCTCTGGACGCAGCGCCTGCCCATAGACCACATGGTCGGCCCGGGCAGCTCGCCCATTCTCTGCCAGAACCTGCTGATCCTCGTGCGCGACGGGTGCGACCAGCAGTACGTCGCCGCGCTCGACAAGAAGACGGGCGAGACCGTGTGGAAGACGCCCCGCCCGCCCATCGAGGCGCGGCCCGACCTGCGAAAGGCGTTCTCCACGCCGCTGCTCATCGAGCGCGACGGCACGGCCCAGATGATCGCCGTCGGGGCGCGCTGGGCCGTCTGCTACGAGCCGGCGACGGGCAAGGAACTCTGGCGCGTGCGGCACGGCAACGGCTGGTCGCTGGCGCCGCGCCCCGTGGCCGATGCCGAACGCGTCTACATCTGCACCGGCGCCGTTGTCGCCCAACTCGCGGCTATTCGCCTCGGCGGCGAGGGCGACGTCACGCCGTCGCACATCGCCTGGCGGTCCTCGGAGATCCACTACCCGATCATGCCCTCGCCCATCCTGGTGGGCAAGGAACTCTACTGCGTGAACGACGAGGGGATCGTGCTGTGCCTGGATGCCGCCACGGGCCAAGTGGTGTGGCGCACGCGCCTGGGCGGCCCGGCCATGGCCTCGCCCGTCTTCGCCGCCGGCCGCCTGTACTTCTGGACCAGCACGGGCAAGAGCGTGGTGCTCAAGGCCGGCCGCCAGCTCGAGCGGCTCGCCGAGAACGCGCTCGAAGGCACCCTCGTCGCCTCGCCCGCCATCGTCGGCGACGCCATCTTCCTCCGCACCGATACCCACCTCTACCGCATCGAGAATCGTTGAGGGCTGGGGGAATGGGGGGAGGGAACCTTTCTGGCAGAAAGGTTCCCTCCCCCAGCCCTATCCTCCAAAGACTCCTGAACTGGGCCGCGGACAGCCGATTCGCCCGCAAGGCAGGCGGCCGTCGCCCAGTTTCGGGCGAGCGCCAGGTTGTTAGCCTGCCTGCCCAATATCGCCAGCGAATCGGCTGTCCGCGGCCCAACTCAGGAGTTCTTGCGGAGGGGTCTGGGGAGGAGCTTCTTGCAGGAAGCTCCTCCCCAGTCTTCTACGGCCGGTCGGCGTCCTTGAGGGTGCGCTCGAGTTCCCGAATGTCGTCGTGCCCGACGGTGATGCGCTTGCGCAGGACCGTGAGGCCGGGCCGTTCGGCCAGGCGCTCGATCTGCGCCTCGGGCACTCGGGGGCAGCCCCGCAGGAACAGGCGGCGGAGTCGGGGCAGCTTCTCGAGGGGCCGCACGTCGGCCACGGCCGCGCAGTCGTCGAGATCGACCACCTCGAGGTCCTCGAGGGCGGCGAGGGGGCCCAAGTCGCTCACCTCCTTGCAGCCGGTGAGGTGAAGTACCTGGAGTCGTGCGAGTTTGGCCAGGGGAGCGAGGTCGGCAAGGGCCACGCAGCCCTGGAGGTTCAGAAACGTCAGCTCCGCGAGGCCGGCCAGGGGGCGGAGGTCGCGCACCGCGGGGCACTCGTCGAGCCAGAGGCTTTCGAGCCGCGCGAGGCCGGCGAGGGGGCGCAGGTCGGCGACCTTGGGGCAGCGCGAGAGGTCGAGCAGGCGCAGCTCGGCCAGGCCGGCCAGGGGCGCGAGATCCGCGATGCGCCCGCTGCCGCGGAGCGTGAGCGATTCGAGGCGGGTCAGGCCCGCCAGGGGCGTCAGGTCCTCCAGCTTGTCGGCGCCGCGCAAGTCCAGCTCCACGAGGCCGGTCAGAGGGGCCAGCGGCTGGAGATCGGTGATCTCCTTGAAGGCGTCGAGATGGAGCGCCGTGATGCGCTCGAGGGCCTGGAGGCCGTGGAGGCTCTTCGCCTGGGCGCAGCCCGTGAGGTCCACCCAGTAGAGGCGCCGGAGCGCGGCGAGGGGCGAGAGATCGGTGACGGCGAGGCCCCGCTCGGGATCGGCGAACCGCACTTGAGATGCCCGCGGGGCGTCTTCATCGGGGCCGGCCATCGGCTCCACGGTCTCGCCGCAGGCGAGATCGAGCGAGACCAGGCCCGTGAGGGCCGCCAGCGGCTTGAGGTCGGCCACTTCGCCGCACTCGGCGAGGTCGAGGTACTGGAGGCCCTTCAGGCCGGCCAGCGGGGCCAGATCGGCCACGGCCGCGCAGCCGCGCAGTTGCAGCGCGACCAGCGCGCCGAGGCCGGCCAGCGGCGCGAGGTCGGCGGCCCCGCATGCGGTAAGATCGAGATGGGTCAGACCCGCGAGGCCCGCCAGAGGCCCGAGGTTCTCGACGGCGCCGCAGCCGGCCAGGTCGAGCGAGCGGAGGCTCTTGAGGGCCGCCAGAGGGCGGAGGTCGCTCAGGGAGTCGCACGACGCCAGGCTCAGCGCCGTGAGAGCCGTGAGCTGGGCGAGGGGGGCGGGGTCGGGCAGCGTCTCCCAGCCGCCGAGCGCGAGCGAGCGGAGCCCCTGGAGCGCCGCCAGGGGCTCGAGGCTGGTGACCTTCTCGCAGTAGCCGAGCTCGAGCTCGGCCAGGCGTGGCAGGCGGCCGAGGGGTGCCAGATCGGGCACATTCGGGCACCCTTCGCCAATGACGAGCGACGCGAGGGCCTGGAGCTTCGCGAGCGGCTCGAGGGACTTGACGCGGTAGCCGCTGAACGCGAGCGACCTGAGGCTGCCGATGCCCGCGATGAGCTGGAGGTCGTCGTCGTTGACGGCGGGCAAGACGAGCGCCTCGATGGTGCGCAACGCTGCGACGGGACGGAGGTCGGCCACCCGCACCTCCTCCTCCGCATCGTCGTCAGGCACGCACAGTTCGAGGCGGGCCAGTTGGGGCAGGCCGGCGAGACACCGGAGGTCCATCGCGCTCCAGGCCGCCAGGCGCAGGGTGAGCAGGCGGGAGAGTTTGGCCAGGGGCGTGAGGTCGCGGACCTTCGGGCAGCCGCGGAGGTCGAGCACCCGCAGGCCCGTGAGGTCCGCGAGGGGGCGGATGTCGGCCAGGCCCGAATAGCCGCCGCTCACGCTGTCGAGGGTGAGCGCTTTCAGGCCCGTGAGGCGGGCGAGAGGCGCCAGATCGGCGATATGGGGGCAGTCGGAGAGCTCGAGCGCGGCGAGGCTCGTGAGGGCGGCCAGGGGCGCGAGGCCCTCGATGCCCTCACACGCACGCAGGCGCAGGCTGGCGAGCCCACGCAGCGAGGAGAGCGGGCGGAGGTCGGCGACGTCGGTCCAGGCGAGACTCAGCGTGGCGAGGCCCTTCATGCGCCCGACGGGTTCGAGGTCGCACAGGCTCAAGCAGTCGCGCACGTCGAGCGAACGCAGGCCTGGCAGGATGGCAAGCGGGGCGAGGTCGCGCACGTGGGCGTTGGCGAGGCACAGGGCCGTCACGCCACGGAGCGCGGCGATGCGCGGCAGGTCGGCTTGGGCGGCGTTGAAGACGACGAGGGCGATTTCGCGCCCCTCGGGCAGCGGTGGCAGCGCGGCCAGGCTCCTCGCGGCGCAGATGATTGCGACCGAGCCTTGGCCCTCAGCGAGGGCCTGTTTGAGGGCCTCGTCGCCGCCGAGGCCGTCCGCGCGGATGGCAGCGACGCGGGGCGGGGCGCCGTCCTCGCTCACGACGAGGCGTGGGCCCTGAACCTCGAAGCGCAACGCGCGCCCCTGCACGTAGGGGCAGAGCATCGCGGGCCACGACGAGCCCTCCACCCAGTCGCCGGGCACGAGGGTTTCGATGGTCTTGTGCCCCTCGGCGCCGTAGACGGTCACCTCGACGGGCTCGGGAGCCGCGGCGAGGGCGGAGGCGCCGAGCAGCAGACACGTGATACGGGATGCGTGATGCGTGAGAAGCCGGAAAAGAAGCATGGGCGGGGCTACCTCAGGGGTTCGAGATCGGCGGCAACATCGTCGAGGCCGAGGCGGCGCAGCGTGTCGCGCGTGGGGAAGCCGCGCTCGTCCCAGCCACGCAGGGTGTAGTACTCGGGGAGGAGGCGGGCCATGTCGGGCAGGCTGCCGGCGGCGCCGCCCGTCTGGCGATCCAGGCTCGTGAAGCGACCGGGCAGGCGGTCATCCGTGCCGCGAATGCCGCAGCGGAGGTTGTAGGCGCGCTTGAGGTTGAACAGGCGCTCGCCTGCCGCCATCAGGTCGTCGGCCGATACGACCCAGCCTGTGGCCAGCGAAAGCCATTCGGCCAGCCTGCTCGGCCCCGTGCCGTTGCGGGAGACGAACTTGCACATGCCCAGGGCGTCGTAGGCGGCCATCAGGTTCTGCATGAGCGCGGCGTGACGGGCGGCGCCGTCGTGCTCGTGGGGCTCGACGCTGCCGCGCTCGATGCCGAAGTCGGGCATCGGCCCGCCGAATCCCTGCATGTAGCTGAAGCTCTCCATGTGGCAGGCCCCGCGGCTGCCCGTCGCGTAGTCGGCCGCCATCGAGATGAACGCGCGCGGGTCGTGATAGGGGAACTCGAGCCCCTTGGTCTGGATGGCGAAGGCGGCCGTCTCGGGGCCGAGGGCCTCGGCCGCGCGGCGCACCCCCTCGCCGAGCAGGCGGCCCAGCCCCTCGCGGCGGGCGATCTGGTGGACGAGCGCCAGAATGGCGGCGCCGTTGCCCCAGGCCGGCGCGTGGCAGGAGGACGCCGCAGCGGACTCGTCGGGCCGGTACGACTGGTCCGACTGGCGGCGCGAGAGTTCGGCCCGCGTGGGCAGCAGCCCGCGCTCGGCAGCCTCGAAGGCGAACGCAATCGCGCCCGAGGTCGAGATCGTGTCGAGGCCGTAGCGATTGCACAGCTCATTCGCCGCGGCGATGGTGTCGGGGTCGTCGTTGAGGCACAGCGGCCCGAAGCCGGCCACGGTTTCGTACTCGGGTGCGTGGCCTTCGAGGCCGGCGAACGGCCCGTCGGGGATGCGGATGCGCTTGCCGCAGCGGATCGGGCAGGCGAAGCAGGCGTAGTGGCCCCTGAGGGTGCGGGCGAAGGTCGTTTGCGGCGCGATCCTCCTCGCCCCCTCCTCCCACGAGCCGAGCTGCCAGTTCTTGATGGGCAGGTCGCCGGCCACCTCGACCACGGGCACGCCGCCCGCGGTGCCGAACTCGCGGAGACGCCCCGCGTCGTCGCGGGCCTTGGGATTCTCTGCCCGCATTGCGGCCCGAAGCCCATCGGGCCTTGCCACAGCAATGCTGCCCGTGCCGCGCGCCACGATGGCCTTGAGGCGCTTCGCGCCCATCACGGCGCCCATGCCCGTGCGACCGGCGGCCCGGGCGTCGCGCCCGCCGAACATCACGCAGGCGAATCGCACGAGGGCCTCGCCCGCTGGCCCAATGGCGCCCACTTGAGCCTTCGGGTCGGTCTCGGCGCGGAGCATCTCCGCCGTCTCGAACGTATCCTTGCCCCACACGTGTGTCGCCGGCCGCAGCTCCGCCTGGCCGTCGCGGAGCCACAGGTAGACCGGCTCTTGCGCCTGGCCGCGGAAGAGGATGCCGCCGAGGCCCGCTCGGGCCAGCTCGGCCCCGAAGAACCCGCCCGCCCTCGATTCGCCCCAAATCCCCGTTAGCGGCGAGCGGGCGCACAGGCACACCTTATTGCAGCACAGGACGGGCGTGCCCGTCAGCAGCCCGTTCATCACCACCAGCGGGGACCCGGGAGCAAGCGGGTCAATCGCGGGGTCCAGCTCATCGTAGAGCAGCCTTGCCGCCAGGCCGCTGCCGCCGAGATAGCGGCGCAGGATCTCCTCCGGCACCTCGCGCGGCGCGATGGCGCCTGTGCTCAGGTCAATCTCAAGCAATTCCCCGTGGCGAGTGGGCGGCACCCGTCTCTCCGTGCCTCTGCCTTTGGGCTGTCCTACTTGGCCTCGACAGCCCGCCTCTTGCGGCGCAGGGGCTTGGGTAGAAGGCGACCCTTGCGCCTCGTCTGTGCGGCCATGAGTCGGTCGAACAGCTTGTCGAAGTCGCCCCGGCACTCTGCCAGCATCTGCCGCCTGATCTGGTGGACCTCTTCCACTATGGGGTCTCGGGCCATGGGGTTCCTCCTGCGCATGATTTGCAGGAAGGCTTCCGGTGTAACGATTAAGGGCATGAAACGGTCCTCCTCCCTGTTCACCTCGGCGATCCGGCGGATCACCTTCTCATTCGCGATGTGCGCGCAGTTCCAGGTCACCAGGTAGTCAATCGCGTGAACCACCGGCAGAGCGACGTGCATCAGGTCCACCCGCGCATCGGACGGCAACTCGGTTCGTCTTTGGTAGAGGTCCGCCAGCGTTCGCACGTCCTCGGTCAGGTCGAGGAGTAGCACCCCCTTGATCAGCTCGAGGCGTTGTGCCGCGGCTTCGGGGTCGCCTTTGCGAGCCTCCTGAGCGACCAAATCGGCGGTACAGACCGCGAACCGCTCGTGGGCCACGGCCCACCACTCATGCGTCACCTGCTGGTGGGCGGCGATCAGCAGGTCGCGGCTCGGGCGCGCCGTGAGGTAGCTGAGGACCGAGGTTTCCACGTAGACCCGTGTCTTCATCAGTGGGCATCCCTTGGCTCAGCGGGCGAGAACCGTGCGGGCGCTCTCAATGGCCTTACTTGAGTATACCCGAGGCCCCCCGCTGCTGCAACTGGTTGGGTGCGGGGCTTGCCGGGAGCGGCCCTGGGGCACCAGTTCGCCCGTCGTAGGGCAACATCGGGGGGAGTTGATCTACAGTGGCGCAACTGCCCTGGACGAGCGCTATTGGCCAAGGCGCCCATTGTGGGTCAGGCGCGCGGAGACACGCGGGTTGACCCACAATGGGGGAATGGGCGTTTGTCATAGCGGCAGGTAGACGGCCTTGCCGGTGCGGGAGGATTCGTAGGCGGCCTGGATGATCTCGACGCAGTGGCGGCCTTCGGCGGCGGTGACGGGGGGCTCGGTGCCGTTGGCTACGGCGTCGGCCAGGGCCTCGACCTCTTCGCGGAGGAAGATGGTCGGGTTGTCGGCCTCCTTCCAGGTGAGTTCGGAGAGGGTCTTCCAGTCGTCGCCGTCCCGCCCGTTGCGGAGGGCGAGTTTCTGGTAAGGGCGGAGGAGCATGAGGCCGCGCTCGCCGATCAGCTCGTTGACCTCGTGGTAGTCGGGGAAGGGGGGCCAGGCCTTGAGCTCGTTGGGCATCGAGCAGACTTCCATGAAGGTGCTATAGGCGCCGCTCTCGAAGTCGAGGAAGAGCGCGCCGCAGTTCTCGATGGGGCTGTCGGCCCAGTAGTTGCCGAAGCGGGCCATGACAGCGCGAACCCGCGAGCCGACGAGGTGGAGTGTCATGTCGAGCTGGTGGCAGCCGTAGCCGATGAAGAAGCCCATGGAGAGGCGCGGGTCGCTCATCCAATGGCCTTCCTTGGTGCCGAACGTGCGGGCGTTGTGGCTGAAGAGCTGCCGCAGCATGAGGATGCGGCCTATCGCCCCTTCGTCGAGGAGGGCCTTGGCCTGCTTCACGAGGGGGAAGAAGCGCCGGGAGTGGGCGACCATGAGTTTCACGCCCGCCTGGTCGGCCGCCTTGATCATCTGGTCGCACTCGGCCACGCTCGTGGCCATGGGCTTTTCGACAAGGATGTGCTTGCCATGCTCGGCGGCGAGGACGGCGTGCCGCGCGTGCAGGCCGTGCGGCGTGGCGATGACCACGAGGTCCACGTCCCTTGCCTCGCACAGAGCGCCCACGGTGGGCTCGTGGCGGATGCCGAGCTTCTCGGCATAGGCCGGGGCGCGGCTGCCGCCGGCGACGGCCACGAGCTTGACCTTCTTGGACTCCTGAAGCGCGGCGCCGTAGCGTCCCGCCCATCCGCCCGAGCCCAGGATGCCAACGCGTGTGACAGCCATCGAGGGACCTCCAGGAAGGGGATGCCAGCGCGGCCCGGTCAATGGAAGTGCTTCCGCCACCGCTCGTTGAAGACGGTGCACTGGTCGGGCCTCTCGGGCAGGTAGATCGCCCCGATCGGCGTGCCCGGCTCCAGCCGTTGGGCGAACTTCATGTCGGTGATGAGCGCCCTGCCCGCAGCGGCCGTGCCATCGGCGAGCGAGAAGCGGAAAGCGACGTCGTAGGGGTGGCGATCGTTGATCGTGATGCTCGTGCGCTCTTCTTTCGACTCTACGACGCCGCGCGTCAGGATGCCGTGGGCCAGGAGGCGGGCGGTGCGCCCCGCCGTGCGCGCACACACGAGGAGCAGAATCAGCCCCACGCCGGCGAACAGGAGCGGGAACAGCACGAAAAGCCACGCCAGGCCGCTCGTGCGCTCGCCCAGAAGGCGATTGGTCGCGGGAGACGACGCCAGGTATTGCACCTCGATTGGGTCGCCCGGCTTCAGTGGCTCCCAGCGTTCCTGTGTCGTCTCGCCCCGGCCGCTGTGCGTCGAGCCGTCGGGTGCCGTGAACGTATAAGCCACGCGGTAGTGCGTCGTGCTGATATTGGAATCGCTCGACCGGGTCGCATACGTATCCTTGTCGGTCACGCGGCCGGCTGCCGTCTGGCCCTCGCGGTTGTAGCGGACCTCGAGCAGCACGTAATACCCCGCCACGCCGCCGGCCACCACGCCGATGGCGGCGAAAACGACGCCCATCAGGGTGAGCCACTTCCAGAAGCCGTCGAACATCAGGCGCAGGCGCAGCAGGCTCTTGGGGCGAAGCGCCGCGAGATTCAGCACGCCATCCTGGGTTGCCGCCATCGGGTCTTTCTCCTGCTGCGCGTAAGTCGCTGCTCCGGCCGCGAATCTGTATGCAGCGGCCAGAGCCAGACTGCGTGGGTCAAGGGTTCAGGCGTAGCCGCGGGCGTCCCGCTTGCGGTGGTTTTCGGCAAGCGAGACACTCGCGGCTACGCCGGAGCCTGCAAACAGATTCGCGGCCGGAGCGCCGGGTTGCGCGCGCCTCAGGATATGCGAAAAGGCTGCGGCGCGCAAGGCCGCCTGTGCCTTGACGCTGCCGCGCCGCCCGGGGTAGAATCGCGCTGGCGTCGCACGCGGGCTTCGCACAACCCTTGGCAGGAGGAAGAGCGATGGCCGAGACGACAGAGCGGGCATCGCGTCGCGAGTTTCTGGGCGCGGCGGTGGCGGCGGGCGCACTGGCCGCGGCCACGGCGTCGGGTGCCGAACCGAAGTCCGACCGCAAGATTCGCATGGGCATCGTGGGCGGCGGCTTCGGCTCGGGCTTCCAGTGGCATCTCGACCCCAATTGCCAGGTGGTGGCGGTGAGCGACCTCCAGCCCGGCCGCCGCGCCCACCTCCAGCGCACCTATCGGTGCGAGACGGCCTACGAGTCGCTCGAGAAACTCGTGCTCGACGCCAAGGTTGAGGCGGTGGCCGTCTTCACCGGCGCGCCCGACCACGCGCGCCACGCCATCGAGTGCATGAAGCACGGCAAGCACGTAATCTCGGCCGTGCCCGCCTGCCTCACGCTCGACGAGGCCGCCGCGCTGAAAGAGACGAAGGAGAGGACCGGCCTCAAGTACATGATGGCCGAGACCAGCTATTACCGCGCCCCCTGCATCTTCGCCCGCGAGCTGTACGCCGCCGGCAAGTTCGGCCGCTTCCTCTACTCCGAGGTCGAATACTACCACCACAACGTCCAGCGTGTCGGCGGCGCCAAGGCCACCTGGCAGGGCAAGGAGATCGCCAACTGGCGCTGGGGCCTGCCCCCGATGTTCTACCCCACGCACTCGACCGGCTTCCACATCGGCGTGACCCGCGAGCGCTTCACCGCCGTCAGTTGCCTCGGCTGGGGCACGCCCGACGACCCGATGCTGAAAGACAACCCCTACAACAACCCCTTCAACAACCAGGTCGCCCTCTTCCGGTGCAGCGGCGGCAACATCTGCCGCTGCAACGTGCTGTGGTGGATTCACGCCGACGGCGAGCGCGCCCAGTGGCTGGGCGAGACGCTCTCGCTCTACATGCCCCACTCAGGCGGCCAGGCATTCGCCGTCAGGACCGCCGACAAGAGCGTGCCCACGGCTATGCCCGACTACAACCAGCGGCTGCCCGCCGCGATGGTGGGCGACGGCGGCCACGGCGGCTCGCACCCCTTCCTCACCCACGAGTTCATCACCGCCCTCGTCGAGGAGCGCGAGCCGGCCGTGGACATCTACGAGTCGCTGGCCATGACCGTGCCAGGCCTCGTCGCTATGGAGTCGAGCCGTAAGGGCGGCGAGCAGCTCAAAATAGCGAGCTTCGACAAGGGGTAGTCGGCCACGACGAAGCGGGCGGGCGGCTGGAGAAGCCGCCCGCCCGGGGTGTGCAGGGAAGACCGCCTGAAGGCGGGACTCCAAACGGGTTAGCGAAGCATGCCGACGACGGGGGCCGGACGCTCGCCGATCTTGACCTTCCACTCGTCGCTAAGTCCGCGAATGTCAGGCACATACATCGCATAGCCCGTGGTGGGCAGGGCGTTGAAGGTGCCCGGGACCTCGGCCCGCAGAACGTAGGTGAGCTTGTGCTTGCCCTGGGGGAGGTGGCTGACGAAGAAGGCGGTCTTGACGTCGCGGACCTCCATGTAGGCGCTCAGGCCGCCACCCCAGTGCCAGCCGCTGCGAATCTCGACCGGCTCACAGCCGCTGGCCTTGGGGTCCTCGAAGACCAGGTACTCGTAGTCGTTCTTGGCCTCGATGTCGAGGGTGACCTCGATGCGGTCGCCGCTGGCAAGCTGGGCGCCGTAGTCGAGCGGGGTGCGGACCTCCTTGTTGTCCTTGTCGAGGGTGAGCTTCGCGTAGGTGCGGTTGACGAAGAGTTCGTGGCCGGCGCCGGTGATCTTCTCCTCCTTGGTGTAGAAGTACATGCCGGTGGTGTAGTAGAGGTTGCCGGCGCCCTCCTTCACGATGCGGATCTTGTTCTCGCCGCTCTTGAGGTCGGAGTCGCCCAGGGTGATGCGGCCGTCGAGCTTGAGGGCGTTGTCCTTGTTGACCACGAGTTCCTTGACCGGCTTGTCATTGACGAAGACGGTGACCTTGTAGTTGGGGTCGAGCTCGCGGGTCTGCTGGACGTAGTCGGAGAGGGCATAGACAGCCTTGGCGGTGTCGCGGGTGGACTTCCACTGGTTGCCCTTGCGGTTGTAGACGAGCCATTTCATGCCTTGCTTGACGAGGGGGTTCTTGGGCTCGATGGCGAGGTAAGCCTTGAGGGCGTAAGAGGTTGCCTCGACGGCGTCGTCGCTCCAGTGCCAGTAGCCGTGGGTCTTGCCCCAGCGGGCGGTGCCGTTCTCCTTATCGAGTTCGAGGCGGTCTTCGAGGTTTCGGAGCATGATGCGGGCGCGCTCGTGGTCGCCCAGGTTGTGGAACGTGAGCGCCGCGAGAGCGCGGGTGTAGGCGTTGAGGTTCTCGCGGCGGTTCCACACAGCATCCAAGCGCTTGGCATCGCTGATCTTGTGTTGTGAGAGGACGTAGAGGGCGTAGGCCATCACGTCGTCGCGCTTGTCGAGTTGTACGAGGTTGGCGCGCAGGGCGCCGATGCCGCGCTGGAGGCGACCATCGTCCACGTTCACGCCGGCCTGCTTGGCGAGGGTGAGCGCGTAGCTGGCGTAGGCGGTCATCCAGGGGTCGCTGTCGGGCGCGCCGCCCCACCAGCCCCAGCCGCCGTCGCTGCGCTGGGCGCCATAGATTCGGTCGAGGCCCTTGGTGATCATGTCGGGCAGCTTGGCCTCGAGGGCGGGGTTGCGCACGCCGAGGTCGCGGAGCGTCTTGGCCGTGACGACGGCGGGGACGAAGCGCGAGAGGGTCTGTTCCACGCAGCCATAGGGATACTGCGCCAGGTAATCGAGGGCGCCCAGCATCGTGGAGGCGATGGAGGGGCTGAGGTCAATGTTCAGAACGGTGGCCAGGTTGTTGCGCTCGGCGGGGAGGGTGAGGGTCTCGACCGCCTCGCTCTTGAGCGGCGGGCTCTTCGCGGGGTCGGAGTCGGCGGCGGCCACGGGCTCGCCTACGCTGCCGCTCTTGGCCAGGAACTTCTCGATGCCGTGGGGCAGGACGGCGAAGGTCTTGCCCATCGCATCGGATTCCACATCGGTCTGGGCCATGACTTGTATCTTCGCCTCGCCCGGCTCGGTGACCTGGGCGAGCCAGTCCACCCGCTGCTCGCCGCCCTTGGGGACTTTGACGGTGACGACGGGGGCCTGGGTGATGCTCAGGCCGCTCTGTTTCATCGTCACCTTCACGTCCTTATCCACGTCCAGGTAGTTGTGCACGATGGCCGACAGGGTTACCGAGTCCTTCTCCTGGAAGAAGCGCGGGCACTGGAGGCGCACGATGATGTTCTTCTTCGTCTGCGTGCTGAAGGTCACGTTGCCCACGGCAGTGTCGGGGGTGACGGCGCGGGCGGTGGCGGTCCAGTCGGTGAGCGAGTCGGGGAACTTCACCTGGACGATGGCCTTGCCAGCGGCATCGGTCTTGATGGCGGGTTGCCAGAAGGCGGTCGCGCGGAAGTCCTCGCGCATCACGGCTTCGGCGAGGTCCTCCGGCCCGCCGGCCGGGCCGCCGTCCTTGTCGAAGCTCTTCTTCTCGGCGCGGTCCATGGCGCGGCCGGCCATCGCCCCGTTGGCCGCGAACTCGGCCTCGGGTGCGCCCGGCGCCGCGGCGGCCTTCGCCATCATCGGGGCTGCCCGGCGGGCGTCGGCATAGCCGAATTGCTCATCCATGCCGCCGCCGCCCCAGCCGCCGCGGAGGCGTTGGCCACCCTCCTGAAGCTCGCGGCCGGCCGCCGGCTGCGACTCGGGCTTTTCGTCCTCTTCCCCCACGCGCTTGTGGCGGATCCAGGAGAAGCTGGAGTTGGTGTTGATGGCCAGTTGGCGCTTGCGCCCGTAGAAGAACTGGCGGATGTCGGGGGCATACTCGCTCTGGATGTAGTAGACCGAGCTGTCCACCAGGCCGAGCGACAACTCGGCGGAGACCGGCTGCCCCTTGTGGTTGGTGGCCGTGACCTCGAACTGCGCGGTCTCGCCGGGCAGATAGGTCTTCTTCGCCGTGGTGATCTTCACGTCAATGAAGCGGTCCTCAGGCGGGACCACGATTTCGCTCTGGTGGCGCCAGAGCATGGCGTCCTTCACCAGGTTGGCGGTGAGAAACACGTTGGGCGAGTACTCATCCTTGATCGGCACCGTGATGAGTTTCGAGCGCTCGCGCACGGGCACGAGCTGGCTGTCGTAAATCTGGTCGCCCTCGATGCCCAGCCACACGTGGGCGTCGGGGAACTGCGACACGAGGAGCACCTGGGCGGTCTCGCCCTTCTTGTAGGTCTGCTTGTCGGGGATCACCTGGACGCCGCTGAGGCGGACGCCGAGGTATTGGTCCTTCTTGGAGGCGACCCAGGCCCAGCCCGTGCCGATGACCTTCTCTTCCTTCTCGGTGAGGGCGGTCATCTCGAGGAGCAGATAGCCGGGCTCATCGGGGGTGAAGGCGACTGTGGCCGTCCCGTCGTCCTTCGTGGCCATCTTCTCGGCCTGGAGCTCCTTGAGGTCGTAGACGTCGCGGACGTCGTACGGTTTGCCTTCCTTCTGGAGCTGCTTCTCCTTGGCCTCGTTGTAGGTGGCGCGGAAGACGCGGAACATGCCCTCGGTCTTCACGGGCGCGTCGTTGGCGTTCTTCGCCACCACGTCAATCTCCACGCGGTCGCCGGGCAGGTAGACGTGGTTCTTGGGGTTCACGTAAACGTAGAACGGTTTGACAGTTACGCGGATGCTCTTCGAGCCGGTGATCTCGCGGCGGCTCTTGTCCACCACGCGGGCCTCGACGCTGTAGGTGTAGTCGCGCTGCTGCGCCGGGTCCTCGGGCAACGCGGGCGTCTCGACGGTGAGGGTCGCCACGCCGTGGGCGTCGGTCTTGAGCTTCTCGGTCTTCACCACGGTTTCGCCGCCGCCCCAGCCGCGGCCCCAGCGCCCGCGCCGCATCGCCATCGCGTCCTCGTAGTACCAGGCGTACTTGCGGTAGGGCTGATAGAAGTGCCAGTACTGGCCCTGCTTCACCACGGCCTCGACCTCGGCCTCCTGCACGGGGCCGCCGAAGTAGTAGTTCGCGGCGATCTTCAGCTCGAGCTTGTCGCCCACGCGGTAGGTGTCCTTGCTCGTGGTGATCTCGACCTTGTACTCGGGGAGCTTATACTCCTCGACGCGGAACGCGGCGCTGCCCACATTGCCCTGGTTGTCGGGGCGGCGGATCTGGACGTTGTACTGCCCGAGCTTGGGCTCCTTGGCCAGCTTCACGCTGTCGGCCAGGGTGCCCATGTCGTTCGTGGTGAGCACTTTCTCATAGAGCTTGCCGCCCTGGGGCTCGTGGATGATCACGCGGTACTGCTGGCCGGCAGCGTTCCGGAACACGTTGCCGTCGTAGTTGCGGACGACGAACTTGAAGTGGACCTCTTCCTCGGGCCGGTAGGCGGGCCGGTCGGTGTAGCCGTAGAACCAGAGGCCCGGCTGCATCGGCTGCCACCAGCCGCGGTAACTGGTCGAGAAAGCATACGAGCTGCCCTTGCGGGCGAGCAGATAGTACTGGTGGTGGCGCTGCGGGTCGCCGTGGACGAAGGTGTAGAAGCCGCCGTCGTTGCTCGTGCCCTTCGCGTCGGCCCAGCGCTGGGCGTTGTTCTCCCACCAGGTCCAGGCGATCTGCGCGTCGGCGCCGGCCACGGGCTCGCCGCTCAGCGCGTCGGCCACATAGGCCATCGTCTTGTCGCTCGCGCTCTTGGTCACCACGGCCAGACGGGTGATGAGCACCAGCGTGTCGGCGTGCACGCCGCCGCCGTCGGCGGTGACGAGATAGGCGCCTTCCTCGGCCAGATCGAGCGTCTGCTCGGCGTTGTGATACTCGTGTTCCTTCTTGTTCTCGAGGGGTACCTCCCAACTCTTGACCTCCGCGCCCTTGCCCGCGCGGGCCATCTCGAGCAGGCTCGTGTGATGAGCCTGGCCGAACGGCTCGGTGCGGAAGACTCGGAACGTGGCCTTCTCCTGGTTCCGCCATGAGTAGTTGACGGTGGGCTTCATGCCGGGCATGCAGGCGTACTGGGCGTTGACGCTGAGGACGGGCTTGCGGATGTTCTCGGCCCGCTGCCGCGCCTGACGCGAGAAGCGGCTCTGCTGGTCGTTGAACCGCTCGGTGAGCTTCTCGTAGTAGGCCAGGGCCTCGAGGAACTTGCCCTGCCCCTCGCGGCGCGAGGCCACGTGGAACACGGCCTCGTCCCAGTACTCCGTATCCGCATATTTCTCAATGATTTGCAGCGCGTACTCCTCGGTGCCGCTGCGCTGGGCGACCGTCCATCGGGCCTTTGCCTCCAGGTCCTTGCCCGCGCCCAGAGCGTCAATCTTGGCGACCAGGGCGTCCACCCGCGCATACCATTCGAGGCGCTTCTTGAGCTGCTCTTCCTGCTCTGCGACGGGGCCGGGCCTGGGCCGCGGCGGCACGGGCGCCCGCAGGCCCTCCATCTGGGCCGCGCGACGCTGCGCCGGCGCGGGCGCCGGCGCGGCCGCGGGGGCGGCCGCGGGGGCGGCCACGGGAGCCGGAGCCGCCTGCGCGCCCTGCTCGGCCGCCTTCTTCGCGTCCTCGCGCTGTTTCATCATCTCCTTGACCTGGTCCGGGGACATGTAGCCCAGCTCATTCATCCCCGCCTGGATACGGTCTATGTAAACCTCAGCCAGCTCGCGCTTTAGGGCGACCGGCGAGTCCTTCTTCACCTCCCTCTCGAGGCCCGCCATCGCGGATTCGAAGAGGGCGTTCACCTTGTCGCGGTTGCCCCAGTAGTTCCACTGGGTGTGCAGGCGGGCGAGGCCCGCCTGGGCGCGGGCCTTCCACAGGTCCTCGGTCGGGGCCTCGGTGAGCACCTGATAGGCCTTATCGGCCTTCTCATACGTGGTCTCGCGCCCGAACTGGCGGGCGATGCGGTAGGCCTCGGCGGCGAGATACTGCACCTCGCGCGCGCGGGGCGACTTCGGGAAGCGCTTGAGCAGCTCCTCGAACGCCTCGACGGCCGGCTTGAAGGACTTTTCGCGGAAGCTCTGTGTTCCCTTGGAGTAGAGCTCGTCCTCCGAGGGCAATTGCTGCCCCACGGCCACCAGCACGATGCCTGTCGCAGCCAACAGGCCGGCTGCCTTCACCACCAGCTTGCGGATGGGTGACATTGCCTCCTGCTCCTTCCTCAAAACGGGGCTTGGGCCATGGCCGCGGCGCGGCCTCCTCCTGTCACCACCATTAGACGCGCCGCCGCCCGACCGGTTCCACTTCTCCCGCTCATTTGCCTCTCGCAGAGCGTGTCTGGCGTAAGGCATTAGAGAATAATCACTTACAGCTCTCACGGCCTCCTTCCGAGGCGAAAGGCCAGGATGGACTCAATCGGGATTCGGGCACTGGGCGCCTCCGCCGTGCCCCCGACGTGCATGATGGGCAGGCCCGCCTCGAGGTAATCGGCCAGGCCGGCGGGGATGAAGGCGACCTCCCGCGGCTTCCGCACGAACAGGCTGTAGTGCAACTCGCCGTCGAGGGTGCTGTGCCCTCGGATCACCAGCGCCCCGCCCCCGTGGGGGAACGTGGCGGTGGCCGTCACCTGCCCGCCTGCCAGGGTGAAGGGGACTCTCGAGCGGCCGAACTCCAGGGTGCGGATATCGGGCCTGCCCTTCGCCTCGGCAAGCAGGCGCAGCAACGGGGCTCCCACGACGCGGAGCCGGTCCAGCGACGCCTCGCCCGCGCCCGTCAGGGTGGAGGCGAGGTCGTCGGGCGCCAGGCCACCGGCGGCCAGGACCGCATCCAGGGACGCCACGAAATCCAGCGCCTCGGGCCGGCCGCCCGCCATCGCATAGAGGATGCCGAGGACCGGCACGGGGCTGGTCGCCAGCACGTCCTGGTCGAGCGGCACGCCGTCCATCGCCACGCGCGCGTCGTGGCGCCAGGCGCCGTCCAGGACGCCGCATGCGGCGGCCTCGACGCGGCCGGCGGCCGGGCGATCGCGCGGGAGGCCGACGAGCACCCGCAGGCCCTCGGGCCACTGCGCGAAGTCTGCCCAGCCGCTCAGAGCCGAGCCGCCCGCCATCACGGGGAGTTGGCCATCGGTGCCGATCGCCGCGCGCTGGCCCGCGGCAGGCCGGGCCTCGGCCCTCGCCTCGAACCGCAGGCCGGCCGTGCTCAGCACGCAGCGCGACAGCTCGGCCGAGAGGTCCGCGAGGGAGAACCGCCCGTCGAGGTCGAAGCTTATCGGGGGTACGGGGAGGCTCGAATCGGGGTCGAGCCGGGCCTCCGCCCCGTCGAGTCTGCCGCGCACGGCCACGGTGGCCGCATCCAGGTTGCCGTGGAGTGTGGCCTCGAGCGAGGCCCGGCCGGCGGCCAGGCGCGTGCCCGGCAGGCCGCCGCGGGCCAGATCGGCCGCGGCAGTCACGGTGGCATCGAGCATGTAGTTGCCCATGTGGAACGACGGCTCGCTGCCGTCCGCCACCATCTGCTTGAGCGAGGCAACCAAACGCACGCCATCGCCCGGCGCGGAGGCCGCCGTGAGGTCGAAGTGCGGGTGGAGTGCCGAGAGTTCGCCCGTGAGGGTCGCCGCGAGCGCCCGGGTCGGCCCCACGAAGCCCAGTGGCGGCGCCTCGGGCAGGCCCGTGAGGTGCAGCCGCGCCGTGCCCCGCACCAGCCGCTGGGTGCGCAGGTCGAGGTCGAGGTCCGCATCCAGAGCCGCGCCGCGCAAGGCAGCGGGCAGCGGGCGCTGCGGCATCAGCGCGGCGGCGAGCGGGCCCAGGGCGAGCGAGTGCACGGCCACGTCGAACCGCGCATGGTCAAAGGCCTCGGGCTCGGGCGTGAGATAGATGTCGCCCGCGACAATCGCGGCGCCGCCCGTGGTCACGCGCGCCCCGATGCGCACGGCGCGCTTGTGCCCCTCGAGGGGGCCGATGGCCACGTTGGTGAGGGTAAGCGAAGCCGCGCCGCCGCTGCCGAGGTCGGTGTAGCGCACACGCACATTCGAGGCCGCCAGGCGGCCGAGGCGGGTGGCCTCAGGCGGGCGCTCCGCGAGGTCCTGGGTGTTCAGGCGCCCGTGCCGGTCGCGCACGAGGAGGATTTCGGCGCCGTCGCCCACGAGGACGCTGGCCCCGCCAAGCGTCGCGTGCAACTCAGGGATTCGTGCGAAGGGGCCGTTGCCGAAGCCCGGGCGCTCCTGGACCGTGATGCTGCGCGCCTGGATGCCGGAGAGCAGGCTGAGGCGCGCCCCTTCGACGCGCACCTCGCGCCCGAGGGCCGCCGCCAGCCGGCCCGCGACCAGGCGCCCGACGAACGCCTCGGGCAAGAGGGGCGGCACCAGCAGTGCCCCCGCAATCAGGAGCACCAGGGCGGCTGCGGCGAGGCGCAACGCGCGCCGCGCGCTGGCTCTGGCCGGCCCCTGGTTCGGTGCATTGGCGCTTGACACTGGCTTCTGGCTGCTCAGGGTTGTGCGTGCCGTGGGCGACGCGGTTCAGCCGCTCGAGGCGCCGAAGCGGCGGGTGAGGGCCGCGCCCTCGGCCGCGTGGTCGCCGAAGCGCGGGAAGAAGCCCACGATCACGCCGTCGGTGGCCTTGAGGTTGCGGAAGGCGAATTCGTAGGCGCGCTCGGTCTGCTCGGGGCGCTCGGCCAGGCGGCCGCCACCGAGGATCTTGAAGGCTAGGCACGGGCGCTTGACCGCACGGATCACCTCGCACATGCGCACCGGGTCGCTGGGCAGGAACTCGCCCCAGAGCGGCACCTCGCCCAGCATGGCGTGCAGCTCCTCGGGCGTGCGCGTGAGGCGGTAGAAGCAGGCCATGTAGAGGTCGAGGTCCCACCCGCTGTCCTCCGCGTAGCAGAGGACCTCAGGATTGTGGGCCGACGTGCCGGCGAGCACGCCCAGGTCCTTCACCCGCTTCGTGAAGTCGCGCACCTGGTGGATCTTGCCCTCGCGCCAGAGGCGGTCCGTGACGCCGCCGTGGTGGACCACGGCGATGGGCCGGTAGCGCTTCACGGTGTCTTCGAGGGCCTTGGCGTCCTCGGTGTGGGGCGTGTTGGCCAGGAAGATCCACTGGATGTCGCGGCCCGCGTCGCGCAGGCGGCTGAGGGCCTGGCCGATCTTCTCGTGCCAGGACGTTTGCCAGGTGTTGATCCCCAGGTCCATGCAGTGCGCGATCAGCGCGACCGTGCGGTCGAGGGTGAAGTACTCGTGCATGAAGCGGCTCACGAGGCCGCCCATGTACGAGTAGCCGAGGATGGGGTTGGCGCCGACGACGAGCCGGCTCACGGTGTGCTTGCCCAGGCGAATCGAGGGGAGGGGCGGGGACGTGTTCATCGAGGTCGCACCTGTTCGAAGAGTTGGCGGGTGTTGATCTCCTGCATGTGCCGCGTGACGCTCTCGCCGTACGGCTCGCTGGTGATGCGGTTGCCGTCGGCCGTGTAGAGGCCCGAGGGGTCGCCGCGCACGTAGCCGGAGGCCCCGGCGAGGTAGTCGTACTCGCCCATGATCATGCGGGTGGTGAGGTACGACGTGTAATCCTGCACGCGCCCGCGCTCCATGTGCAGTGCGAGGTTCTCGCGGCGCATCTGCTCGGAGTTGGCGGCGATCTGCGCGCTCACGCGGCGGATGCCCTCGTAGTACCTCCGCAGCCCGTCGGCGATGTACTCGCCCACCTTCTCCTGGTTGAGGCGGTACGAGGTCATGACCTGCGCGAGCACGGGGAGCCAGGCGTCGAACTGGGCGGCGGGGGCCCAGATGGTGAGGTGGCCGAGGCCGAAGCCGGCGTCCATGTAGTTCCCCACGCACCAGCCGAGCGAAAAGCCCTTGTAGGGCGTGCCCTGGCGGTTGAAGGTGTAGACGAAGTGCTCGACGCTGCACGGGCGGCCGCCGGTGATGCCCGCGCGCATCTGCTGCACGAGGTCGGGGCGGTCGGTGACCTCGAAGCGGAAGTTGGTGCCGTGGCCCTGCTTGACGCAGGCCGTGGCCAGCGCCTGGTGCGGGCGGCAGAAGTCCGACACGAGCATCCCCGGCAGGCGCACGAGATGCGCATAGCGAGGGGTCATGAAATCGCAGGTGGCCGCAACGAAGTAGGCCTGTTGCGTGGGGTCGCAGGCGATCACCTGGCCCTTGCCGAGGTCCACCTGTTGCCAGTTCGCGGGCGCCGTGTAGCCGCCCCAGCCGCCGGCCAGGGCGCGCGGGACAAAGGGCGGCACCTGGACGGGTTGCGGGCCCGCCTGCCGGGCGGCTGCCACGCTGCCCTCGTCGAAAGCGAAGACGTTCTTGGCCACGCGCAGGTTGGCGAGGGTCTGGAGCAGCACGGGCGCGATCTGCGCCAGTTGCCCGTCGGGCGCGTCGAGGCGCTGCGTGAGCAACAGCCCTTCGCCGGCCGACACCAGGCAGCGCAACTGGCGCTTCTGGCCGTTGCGGGCGACGTAGGTGCCGTCGAACACCAAGGTCATCTTCTTGCCGGCGGTGCGGCAGCGCGCGGTGGGAGCGAGCTGGAGGTTGACCGTGCGTTGCGACAGGTCGGCCACGAACCACCGCGCCGCCGCCAGGCCGTCGTTGGCTACGGGCACCGCGCCGTGGAAGTTGGCGACCTCATAGAGGCCGTTCGGGGCGACCACGGTGAACGCCCACGCCGGCGGGTCCTGTTGCCAGAACTCGTCCACGCTCCACCCCGCGGGCTTCAGGAGGGTGAAGGTGAGGTGCTTGGAGACGTAGTTCTCCCACCGCACGGCCTGCGTGCTGGGCGGCGGCACGGGGACGGGGCGCGGCGCCGGCGAGGGCGCCGGCGCGGAACCCGCCCCGGCGGGCACTTGCAGGCTTGCCATGAGACGAGCGAACGTGTCCTGATACGCCGCCAGCTCCGCCTGCGGGCAGTTGCACGAGAGCATCACCTGGTGGCGTTCGCTCTTCAGGAGAAGATAGTAGGCGTGCATCGGCACGCCCTGCGTCGCGCTCGTGGCTGAGGCGAGCAGCGCCGGGCGGCCCGACACGGTGAGCGGCTCCGAGCCGACGAGCTTCCACCCGGGCACCTGCTGCTGGAGGACAGCGGCCAGAGACTGGAGCCACTGCTCGGCGGTGCCCGGCTCGAGCGGGCCGGCGAAGATCACTACGTTGGCCCGCGAGTTGGGCGACGACACCATGGTCATCCGGCCCGCGCTCTGCGTCGTCCAGTCCGACGGCGCCGACACCCGCCACACGCCCTCGGGGTCCGTCACCTGCTTGCTTGCCCCCCCGAGCGCTGTGCAAGAGAACGCCGCGACGCCCACCCACACAGACGCCAACCTGCACAACCTCATCGTGCCCTCCTTTCCCGCGTCCCGGAGGCGGGTCCGCCGCGGAGTCTACAGTCCCTCCACCTCCCAGCCCTTGCGATAGGTGCGGCGCAGGAGGCGCTGCGCCTCGTCGCTGTTGGTGACCTTGAGGTTGGCGGCATCCCACTCGAGCAGCGTGTTCGGCACGCGGATGGCCACGGTGCCGAGCAGGATGGCCTCGGCCATGGGGCCGACCTGCATGAAGTGGCTCTCGGTCGGCTCGCCGCCGAGGCAGGCATCCACGAAGTGGTGGTAGTGATCGCGGCCGGGGAGCTTGGGCCGCTCGATCTTGGCGAATTTCTCCTTGGGGAAGAGCTGCGGGCCGGCGCCGTGCTGGAGCAGGAGCGCGCCCTCGGTGCCGATGACCATGGCCGACTCGGGCGGGTAGCCCGGCTTGCCGGCCTCGAAGCCCGCGAGCTTCTGCACGTCGTCGGGCGGGTAGAACTCGCCGTCGAACCACTCGAGCGTGAGGTCGCCCTCGGTGGCCTCGCTGGCGGGGAACACCCAGGTGATGTGGTCGCCCTGGGGCCAGGTGTCGGCGCGGCGCTCGGGGCTCTCGAGCCAGGACTTCTGGACTTCGGCGGTGACGGTCTTGGGCGCGGTGAGGCGGAGGCCCTTCCAGACGGCGTCGAAGATGTGGCAGCCGATGTCGCCCGACCAGCCGGTGCCGAAGTCCTGCCAGGCGCGCCAGCGGACCGGGTGGTAGATTCCGCCGCCGGCATAGGGGCGCTCGGGCGCGGTGCCGAGCCAGAGGTCCCAGCTCAGGTGGGGGGGAGGCGTCTCGCCCTGGGGCGGCCTGGGCCCCTTGAGGCGATAGTGCTCGATGGCGCCGGGGCGGTTGGAGCACAGGATGGCGCGTTTGGCCTTGCCGATGACGCCCTGGCGGAGGAAGGCCACGGCCATGCGGTCGCCGATGCCGCTGGCGGCCTGGGTGCCGAGCTGGGTTGTGACGCCCGCGGCCTTGGCCGCGGCGGCGATCTGGCGGCTCTCGTAGACGTCGTGCGTCAGGGGCTTCTGGCAGTAGACGTGCTTCTTCTTCCGCAGCGCGGTCATCGTGGCCGGGGCGTGGGTGTGGTCGGGCGTGGAGACGTTCACCGAGTCGATCTGGTCGCCTTCCTTGTCGAGCATCTCGCGCCAGTCGGCGTAGGTGCGGGCGCCGACGTACTTGGCCGCCGCGGCCTTCAGCGTGTTGGCATCCACGTCGCACAAGGCGACGATCTGGGCCTTGGGGTGGCCTTTGATCGCGCCCAGGTCGCCGCCGCCCATGCCGCCCGAGCCGATGGCGGCGTGGCACAGCTTGTCATTGGCGCCGAAGACGTTGCGGGCGAGAATCGTGGCGGCCAGCCCGGCCGCCGTGCCCTGGAAGAAGGTGCGACGCGAGATTTGCTCGGACATTGGGGCCTCCTTGTGACGCAGCGCATGCGGAAAGACGCCGCACAGCGCTTCAGGCGCCGGGCGCGCACACAATGATAGCGCGCGCCGCTCGGATTGCAAGCCCCATGCAAAGGCCCCGCGGGGCGAGTGCCCCACGGGGCCCTTGGAGAAGCTGGAAGCGGATGCCGTGTCACACGGCGCGGCCTTTGACGCCCTTGGCCTTGGCCGCGCCCTTCTTGACGCCCTCGCAGGGGCGCAGGGCGCGCACGGCGCGGCCGGCCTGCCAGATTTCCTTGTTGCCCAGGGCCTCGAGCTCCTTGTGCAGGATCTCCTGGTAGTCGGGGCGGCCCAGGCACTTGATCACGCGGCGCGTCTCGGTGCCGTTCTTCACGCTCTCGTAGAGCTGCTTGAAGAGAGGGGCGACGGCCTTCTTGAACTTCGGCGCCCAGTCGAGCGCGCCGCGCTGCGCCGTGCTTGAGCAGTTCGCATACATCCACTCCATGCCGTTCTCGTCCACCAGGCGGATGAGGCTCTGGGTGAGTTCCTCGACGGTCTCGTTGAAGGCCTCGGACGGGTCGTGGCCGCGGCGGCGCAGCTCGTCGTACTGGGCCTCCATCACGCCGGCCAGCGCGCCCATCAGGATGCCGCGCTCGCCCGTGAGGTCGCTGTAGACCTCCTTCTTGAACGTGGTGGGGAAGAGGAAGCCCGAGCCGATGGCGATGCCGATGGCCAGCACGCGGTCGCGGGCGCGGCCGGTGGCGTCCTGCTCGATGGCGAAGCTGGAGTTGATGCCGGCGCCGCTGAGGAAGTTGCGCCGCACGCTGGTGCCCGAGCCCTTGGGGGCCACGAGGATCACGTCCACGTCCTTCGGCGGCACCACGCCGGTCTGGTCCTTGTAGGTGAGGCCGAAGCCGTGGCTGAAGTACAGGGCTTTGCCGGCCGTGAGGTGCGGCTTGATGATGGGCCACACCTTGAGCATGGCCGCGTCGCTGACCAGGAACTTGATGATCGTGCCCTTCGCCGCCGCCTCCTCGATGTCGAAGAGGTCCTTGCCCGGCTTCCAGCCGTCGGCCACCGCGCGATCCCAGTCCTTCTTGAACTTCGGGCTCTGGCCGATCACGATGTTCCTGATGCCGTTGTCGCGCATGTTGAGGGCCTGCGCGGGGCCCTGCACGCCGTAGCCGATGACGGCGATGGTTTCCTTCTGGAGGATCTGGCGCGCCTTGGCGAGCGGGAACTCCTGGCGCGTCACCACCTCTTCCACCACGTTGCCGAACTTGATCTTCGCCATTCTCGACCTCCTGTGCAAAGGGACGCGGCGGCGGGCCTACCGGGCCACGGAACGCTGGAGGAAGGCCTCGAGGCGTTGGAGCAGCCCCTGCTGCTCGGCGATAGCCGCCTTGAGGCGCGCCGTCTTCTCCTGAAGGGCGCGCACCTGGGCGCGGGGGAGCGGCAGGCGGCCGTGCGGCTCGCGCGCCTCGCCCTCGGGGCCGAGCAGCACGCGCTTGAGCGCCATGATCTGCCGGATCTCCTCGAGCGAGAAGCCGAGCTGCCTGAGCTGCGCGATGTGCTGGACCAGCGTGACGTGGAAGGGCGTGTACGCGCGCTGCGCGCCGTGCTTGATCGCCTCGATGAGGCCCAGCTCCTCATAGTAGCGCAGCGTGCGCGCCGTCACCCCTGCCTGGGCGGCCGCCTCGCCGATCTTCATGGGTTTGCTCGGCACGCGCTCGGACCTCCGGCCGGCTCTCAGGAGCCGGGGAGCATCATAGCAGAACTTAACGTTTGCGTCAAGGTGATCTTTTGCGGGACCGGACAGGCTACTGGGCCGCGCCCGCCCTCTCCTGCTTCAGGCGCGTCACGAGCGCCCGAATGTCCTGCATGCTGAAGCCGTGCTGCTGGCGCAGGCGCCCCAGGGTGGCGGCGGACGGCGTGCCGGCGGGCAGCTTGAGTTCGGCCACGATGCGCTCGAAGGGCACGCCCGCCTCCGCGGCCACCTCGGCCAGGGTGGTCGAGCCCTTGATGCCGCCCGGCCCGTGCTCGGGGCCGGATGCGCCCGTCCTGGGCGCCGGCGCGGCCTCGGGCATCGTGGCCGTGGTGGGGCAGAGGCCATCGGTGCAGGTGTCGCAGGCCGACGCGGCCTTGCCCCCTCGGTAGCCCTTGCCCTTGCCGCCCTCGCCCTCGTGGTCGCACGCCGTCCCCGCCCCGACGGGGAGGAGCCAGGGGGCGGCGATCGCGCCGACGCCCGCCAGGCCGAGCGCGAGGAGGAGCAAGGCGCCGCCCGCTCCCGCGCCGGCCTTTCTCACCGCACGCGGCCGCGTGAGCGACCCGAACGTGTTGGTGACCCACTTCCAGTGGAGCGCGACGTGCAGCGTCACGAGCCCCACGAGGCTCAGGGCCAGGTAGAAGTGCACCGTGCCCCACTGGTGGCGCGAGTAGCCCAGGATGCCCATGCTGCCCGAGCCTGGGGGCAGACGGTAGTACAGGATCAGCCCGGTCGCCGCCAGACCGACCATCGCAAGATACGCCAGCACGTTCACAACCAGGTGCAGCTTGTTCTTCGGCATGCGCGCTCTCCCGGCCAGAGAGTGGGGTGCCACGCGCCGCGGACGCCCGATGCGTCCCGACGCCCATTCCAGTATACCACAGCCTGGGGCGGCGCCTAGGGCCGCCGCGAGGCGAAAGACTCGACGAGCCTGCGGCGCACGCGGTCGCCCAGGCGGCACGTGATCTCGTAGGGGATGGTGCCCGCCAGGCGGGCGAGGTTCTCGACGCTGTGCGGGTCCGCGGGATCGGGCGAGATGATTTCGACCTCATCGCCCACGGCGGCCGAGGGCACGTCGGTCAGGTCCACGATCGTCTGGTCCATCGAAATGGTGCCGCGGGCGGGCACGAGCTGGCCGCGCACGCGCATCACCGTCTTGTTCGTGAGGCAGCGGAGGTAGCCGTCGGCGTAACCCACGGGCACGAGGCCCACGCGGCTATCGCGCTCGAAGGTGTGGCGCAGGCCATAGCCGCAGCGGCTGCCGGCCGGCATCGGGCGCACCTGCATCAGGCGGCCCGTCAGACGCAGGCACGGCTGGAGCGGCAGACGCACGTGCATCTCGTCCGACGGCTGGTATCCGTAGACGGCGATGCCGGGCCGGACCATCTCCAGATGGGTCTCGGGGAGGTCCACAAGGGCGGCGGAGTTTGCGGCGTGAAGGAGCGGCGATTTCGCATTTCGGATTTCGGCTCTCGGATCCCTGTGCCCCGCCATTCGCAGCCCGCAATCCGCAATCGCCCGGCGGAAACAGGCCAGTTGCTCGAGGGTGTGGGCCTTGTCGGCGGCGTCGGCCAGGGCGAAGTGGGTGTAGAGGCCCGCCAGCTCGAGGCTCGGCTCGGCGCGCACGCGCTCGGCCAGCGCCGGGACCTGGGCCGCCGGCACGCCCGAGCGGCCCATGCCGCTGTCCACCTTCACGTGCACGGCGGCCCGGGCGTTCACGTGGCGGGCCGCCTCGGCCACGAGGCGCACCTCGGCGGGCGCGGTCAGCGTGAGCCACACGTCGTTGGCCACGAGCTGAGCCAGGGCGTCGCGCAGTTCGGCCCCCTCGCCGTAGGCGCAGGCCGAGAAGAACAGGAGGATCGGCTTGCGGAAGCCGCGGTGGCGCAGGCTCACCGCCTCCTGGGGCGTGGCCACGCCCAGCACGTCGGCCTGCTCGGCCAGCACATCGAGCACCAGTTGGAGGCCGTGCCCGTAGGCGTTGGCCTTTGCGGCGACGCACAGCTTCACGCCGGGCGCGAGGCGCCGACGCAGCATCTGGAGGTTGTGCCGCAGCGCCGCAGCGGAGATCTCGGCGGTAAGGTAGCTCTCCACGGCGATTCCTTCCGTCAGGCCTGCGAACCTCCCGCGGGTTCGGAATCCGCGGAAGGTCGGCGCGCTTCGCGTGCCAGGGGCAGTTCGACCGCCGAGCGGATGTGCAGGCTGCGCTGTGGGAACGGGACCTCGATGCCCTCGGCCTCGAAACGGTCCTTGATCGCCATGTTCACCTCGTCGCGGATGCGGAACTGGTCGTGGTAATCGTTTACCCAGTAGACCAGCATGAGCTCGAGCGCCGACTCGCCGAAGCCCGTGAAGAACACGGCGGGCGGCGCCGGCTCGCGCCGCACCTCGGGGTGCGCGTTCAACACGTCGAGCAGGACGGCCTTGGCCTTGCGCAAGTCGGTGCCGTAGGCCACGCCCAGGGGGGCGCGGATCTTGAACTGGGGGTCGGGCGCGCTGAAGTTCACGATCTGCGCCTTGGCGATCTCGGCGTTCGGCACGGTGATCACCGTGTGGTCGAACGACAGCACGCGGGTGCTGCGCAGGCCGATGTCCAGCACGTCGCCCGTCTGCCCGCTGCCGAACTGAATGCGGTCGCCGGGCTTGAACGGGCGGTCAATCATGAGCACGAAGCCGGCGATCATGTTGGCGATGGTCTCCTGGGCCGCGAAGGCCACCGCCAGCGACATCACGCCCGCCGTGGCCAGTAGGCCCGTGATCTGCACGCCGAAGTGGTCGAACACCACCGTGGCGGCGATGAAGAAGAACACGAACTTCGCCAGCTTGCGGAAGAGGACGAGGAACTGGCTGTCCACATGGGCCTTGGTCCTGGCGGCCACGTCGTGGCTGTACCAGTCCATCACCGCATGCGCCACGCCGTAGGCCAGGCCCGTGATGCCGAGCACGAGCGCGATGTAGAGCGCGCCCTGGAAGAGGCCCCAGGCGGGATGGTCGGTGACGGGGGGCAGGCCGCGGAAGCTCATCTTCGCGCCCATCTCGGTGAGGGCCAGGAACGTGACCCACCGCATCGGGCCGCGCGTGGCCTCCAGGATGCCCACGTCCAGCGTCGTCTTCGTGCGGCGCGCGATGGGCAGGAGCGCGTGGTCCCACACCCAGTGGACCACCTTGGAGGCCACCAGGGCGCCCGCGAGCCAGATGCCGAACGAGATCCAGCCTCTTGCCAGCGGGGAAAGGTTCAGCGTGGCGGCCGCCGGCGCCGCCTCCTGGGCCCGGGCGGCCCGCGCGCCAAGAGCGGCGAGGGCCGCGGCCCCCGTCTTCGCTGCTGCTGGGATCCAGCGGCGCCCTGTGAGCTTGTGTTGGGAGGTCAAAGGCGTCTCCTGTCACCCGGCCCCCACGATCCGCCGCACGCGCTCGTCGGCGGCGAGGGGCTCGCCCTGGTCATCCACCACCTTCACCGCGCCGTGCACCAGGCGCGTGGGCCAGCGCAGGGCCTCGCGGAACTCGTCCCGGCACGCCCACAGGTAGGGCGCAGGCAGGAAGCCGAGGGCGAAGGCGCGGTAGAGGCCCTGCGCAGTGTACGGATTCGACACCGCAGCTTCAATGGCCCGAAGCACGGTGCGGCTCTCGGCCAGCAGGGCCGCCGTGCGGCTCGCCACCTCGGGGTGGCCGGCCATATCGTCCACGTCGCCCTTCGCGCGCAGGCGGCGGTACTCGGCGAGGGCGTGGCGCATGATCTGGATGCTCTCGTTGACCACGGACGGGTCGGCCAGATGCGACGCCTCGGAGTAACTCACCACGTGAATGATGGGCGGGCTCGCGGGGTCGTGGGGCTCGATGTCGTCCATCAGCGCCGTCACCGCCGCGAGCTGGGCCTTGGCGCGCTCGAGGTCGTGCGAGAAGTAGTCGAGTCCGCCGCGGGGCTGAAGCAGGACGCGGAAGCGGCCGTCCTCGAGTTCGCGGGCGAGGGCGAGCAGGGCGCGGGCCTTGGCCAGGTCTTGCACGCCCCAGGTGGCCTTGGGCGTGTTGAGCATGGCCTGGAGCACCAGGGTGCGAATGCCCAGGGCCTTCGCCGTTCGGGCCGCCAGCACGGCGGCGACGACGTAGGTGACGTCGTCGGCCCCGCGGAAGGCGAAGTGGTGCGACACGTTGGGCTCGTAGGGCTTGCCGGCCGCGGCGATCACGCGCAGGGTCTCGACGTGCTGCTCGAGGTTCTGGCGCACGGGATAGGGGCCGCGCCCGTCCACTTGGCAGAACCACCAGAGCGAGAGCGCGTGCCAGGCGGTGTGGATCGTCTCCTCGTACATCCGCGCGAGGTCCGGGATGTCGCGCGTGCCGGCATAGGTGCGCACGAGCATGGGCCGGGCGGCGCGCCAGACGGCGGCGAACTCGTCGGGCGAGTTGAGCGGCACGCCGCCGCCGTTGGGGCGGCCGCCCCAGTCGTCCCCGAACGCTTCTTGTGTGAGCTGCGAGGTGCCGATGGACAACACGTCGAGCAGCCCCGCCGAGGCGAGCTGGCGGGTCCAGTCGAGGAACTGCCGCACGGCCTCGGCGCGGTCCGGCAGGTAGGGGCCCACGTGCGCCCTCACGACCGGCGGCAGCCGGCGGGCGAGGCCGTGATCCACGCGGGCCACCAGCGTGTCGGCCTCCGTGCCGAAGCCGTCGTAGCCGCTGCGGTCCACGGGGCGGACGGCCCGGTAATCGGCCTTGCGCACCAGGTCGCGGCCGAAGGCGAGGCGCGCCTCGTCGTAGGCCATGCCCTCGGCCAGCGCGTGAGGGAGGCGCGAGGCGTCCACGCCCAGGAGGCGGAGGGTCTCGGCCGGCGTCTCGTCGCCGCAGAAGGTGGCGGTGGCCTCGGGCACGGTGCGGCGCACCAGTTCGCAGGCCTGGGGCAGCCCGGCGAAGTAGAGGGCCTTGAGCGGCCCGCCCTGGGCGGCCAGGAGGCGCCGGTCCTTGAGCCGCACGACGAGGCGGCCGAAGAGGGCCGCGCCGTCGTGCGGGTCGAGGCGGTAGCTGAAGCCGAGGACCGTGATGCGGCGGTCGCGCAGCCAGCGCTCGATGGCGGCGAACGCGGCCGGGTCGCCGGGCCGGCCCGCCGCCTCGCAGGCGGCGGCAGGGGCGCTCTCGGCCGCGTGGCCGCAGTCGGCCAGGGCCTGGGCCACGGCCGCGATGCCCAGGGTGTGGGCATCGAGGGCGGGCCGCAGGAGGCCGAAGCGGTCGTCGCGTGTCGCGGCAGGAGGCATGGCGCCCTCTCGATCAGAAGTCGCCCAGGCTGGGTTGCCCGGGGGCGTTGAGCGGCTCAGCCGGCCCGGCGCCGACGACGTAAAACCGCAGGTCCCTAACTGACATGCCTCGGATGCCCAGGCGGTCCACGGTGCGCCCCTCGGCCCAGTAGTCGGCGCCGTGCATGATCGAGGCGAGCGTGATGACGGCGCGGATGGCCGGGGTGGGCACCCCGAACATCTCGCCGATGGCCGCGATGGGCACCAGGCTGAACGGCACGTCCTCGCTGATGTAGCGGTGCTGGACGGTGCCGGGGGCCTTGATGCCGCCGTAGCCGGTGTTGGCGCGCATGGCGTCCAGCAGGGTCTTGCCGGCCGCGTCGTAGGCCAGGTAAAGCCACTCGCGCGCCGTGTTGGCGCGGATGCCGAGCGCGGCGGCCACCTCCACCCGCTCGCGGTCCACCGCCTCGAGCACGGCGGCCACGGCCGGGGTGACGCCCTCGACGTAGTACTCGAAGTCGCCGTGGGTGTCCTCGATGCGCGCGGCATTGAGGACGGTGATGGCCGGGTGGAAGACGGCGCCGATGTTGTCGAGGCTGGTCTTGAGCACGTTGTCGCCCGGCACGAACTGGGGGAGGGCCTTGCGGATCACGGGCAAGACGTCGGCCACCTGGTACGAGGGCAGGGTGGCCAGGGGCACGGAGTTCTTGATGCCGAAGATGCGCACCTGGCCGGGATTGGTCACTCGGGCGGCGTAGAGCAGCGTCTGGGCCTCGGCGATGAAGGGGCGGACGGCGGGGTTGCGCTCGCGGAACACCTGGGCCGCCTCCAGGGCGCCCCCCGTGCGGCCGGGGTTGAGCACGAGAATCTGGCCGTCCTTCACGTGCGGGGCCAGCAGTTCCACCATGCCGCGGTGGGCGAAGGCCGGCACCACGACCATGAGGACGTCGGCCTCGCTCACGGCCTCGGCGGGGTCGTCGGTGACGCCGTGCAGCGCGGCGAAGCCCTCGACCTCGCCCGTCACGTCCAGCCCGCCGCGCTCGCGCACGGGTTCGATCCGCTCTCGGGTGCGGTTGAACAGCGTCACCTTGCAGCCCGTGAGGGCCAGGTGGGCGGCCATGGCCATGCCGCCGTGGCCCGCGCCGGCCACGCAGAAGGAGGGCATCCCCTCGGCGGCGGCGAAATCGCCCAGCGGCTCCTCGGCCGCTCGGATGCACCCGATGACCTCCTGCGGCGTGGCCGCGGCGAGCAGCCCGCTGAGGAACCCCTCGCGCTCGCACAGCCGGGCGAGGCGGCTGAGCACGCGCAGGTAGAGGCCGTGGGTCTCGGGCGGGCCGAGCAAGACGACCACGAGGTGGGCTCTGCGGCCGCGCGCCGAGCGCCACGGCACCCCCTCGGGCGACACACCCACGCCCACGAGGAACTGCTTGCAGGCCGCGGTGGCCCCGTGGGGCACGGCCACGTGGTGCGCGCCCACAGGGAAGATCGTGGGGCTCTTGCGCTCGCGGGCTGCCACGGCCTGGAGGGCCAGAGGCACGTCCACCGGCCTCTCCTGGGCGATGGCCTCGACCAGGCGGGCCACCGCCGCCTCGCCGCTCTCGGCGGCGAGGCCCGGGATCACGGCGCCGGGGAGTAGCATCCCGGTGAGTTGCATGGGCGCCTCCTCCTGGCCTCGGGGCGCTGGCCCTAGGGACGGACTCGCAGCCACGAGCACTGGGTCACAGTCTCACACACCGGCCTGCTGCGATGCGCGAGGAATTTCCTCTATCCTACCCCATCCGGGAGCGCCGGTCAAGCTTGGCTTGCAGTGGACGGCGAATTCGGGTATAAATGAGGGGCGTCGGTGCGCGTGCCCGAGTAGCTCAATCGGCAGAGCACGGCTTTCGTAAAGCTGAGGTTATCGGTTCAACTCCGATCTCGGGCTCCACACGGCCCGTCCTGGGCTCCTCAGGGCGGGCCGTTTCGTTGGGGGGCCGTTTGACCCGCCCGTGGGGCCATGATAGTGTGGCCGGGCCCCTCTCTTGGCTCATGCGAAGGCGACGGTGCGATGCGGTACAATGTCACCCAAAGCGGATACGAGGGCTGGGCGGACCCCCCGCGCCGCGTGGTGTTCCCGCGCCTCAGTCCCGTCGTCAGGTGGCTCATCCTCGCCAACGTGGCCGTGTTCCTGGTGCAGCTCTACTTCGAGTCCGCGCGCCGCGTGAGCCTGTCGCAGTTCCTGGGCGTGGTGCCGCGGGGGGTGATCGAGCGGCTCCAGGTCTGGCAGGTCGTCACCTACATGTTTCTGCACAGCACGTCTGCGAACCACGTCATCCACATCGTGGTGAACATGCTGTTTCTGTACTGGTTCGGGGTGGAGCTCGAGCGGGTGATGGGCCGCGGGCGCTTCCTGGGGCTGTACCTGGCGGGCGGCGTGGCGGGGGGCGTGGCGTATGCGGTGACGCAGTACCTCGTGCGGATGGAGAACCCGGCGATCGGCGCCTCGGCCGCGGTGATGGCCCTGCTGGTGGTCTACGCCTTTCACTTTCCGAACCGCACGGTGTATCTTTTCTACTGCATTCCGCTGGCGGTGAAGTGGTTCGTGCTGGCGGTGATCGCGATGGATGTGCTGTACAGTGCGAACGCGTACGGGGACGGGGTGGCGCACACGGCGCATCTGGGCGGCGCGCTCTACGGCCTGCTCTACTGGCGGCTGGGGCCGCGCCTGGCGCCGTGGTTGGACCGCTTCGGCGACCGGCACCGCGACCGCGAGGCCCGCCGCCGTGCGGCCGACGAACAGCGCGTGGACGATCTGCTGGTCAAGATCAGCCGCGAGGGGTTCGACAGCCTGAGCCGCCGCGAGCGCGACTTCCTCACAGAACAAAGCCGCCGCCGGCGCGAACGCGGCTATCGCTCGTAGATGACACGAGCAGGCAAGAAGAGGGGAACCTTCTTGGAAGACAGGTTCCCCCCTCACCCCCTCCAAGAACTGTCACGTGAACGCCGCCTGTGAAGGTCTTTGGCAAGGAGGGGGGAGGGGAGGAAGCCCTTTCTCCCCAGAAAGGGGTTCCTCCCCTTTGCACGATCACTTCAGCTTCTCGATCAGGGCCTTGGCCTGGTCGGCGAAGACGGTGTCGGGGTGCTTGACGACGATCTGGTCGAGCAGGTCGCGGGCCTTGTCGGGCCGGTTGTTGGCGATCCAGCTTCGGGCCAGGGTGAGCAGCTTGCGGCACTCGGCGGCCGCTGCGCCAGAGTCCGCCTCCGCCGTTGGCTTGGCCTCGTCGGCCGAGGCCATGCGGTCCAGCGCGTCGAGCTCCTCCTCCGTGAAGAAGTCGCTGGCGGGGTCGTTCGCATCGGCAGCGGCCCCGGGCTGGGGGCGGGCGGCCTCTTTCTTCGCGGCCTCCTCGAGGGCGGCCTTGGCCTCGGGCAGGGCGCGGAGCTTGGCCAGCTCGTCGTGCGCCTCTTTGGATTCCGGGAGGGGGCTGAACGTCTCGACCAGGTCGGCGAGCTTCCGGGCCGCGTCGGGGTAGGCCTTGTCGGTGAGGTCGGCCCGCGCCGATTCGAGCTGCTTCTTGGCCAGTTCCTCGATGGTCGCCAGTTCCTTCTTCGCGGTGTCCACGGCGGGCATCTTCACGCCGGCGTCTACGATGCTCTTGTAGAGCTTCGCGGCGCCGCCGTACTGCTTCTTCGCGAGCAGGGCGTTGGCGCGGTCGAGGGACTCCTGGACCTCGCGCGTCTGCTTGGGCGAGGGGGGCACGCCGTGCTTCTTGAGGAGGGTGGCCATCTCCTTGGCCAGGGCCGTGGGGTCCTGCCGGCCGTCGAGCTTCTTGAGGATCTTCTCCTCGCCGTCCACGAAGAAGATGATGGGGAACGAGAGCGCCCCCTCGCCGGGGGGGAACTTCGAGAAGAGGCCGTGCGAGACCGTGCCGTTCTTGGCGGTCATTCCCACGTAGATGTAGACGAACATGCGGTGGAAGGCGGCCAGTTGCTCCTTGTCGAAGGTCTTCTTCGAAAAGGCGCCGTCCTTGTCCTCGTCGAGGCCGAAGACGATGACCATGAGCCGGCCGGCCTTCTTGGCGGCCTCGAGGCCCTCGTTGTAGTCGTCGTACCAGCGGATGGCGGCGCGGCACGGCGCGGCCGCGGCCATCGCCACGAGAAGTCCCGCGAGCATCCAGCGCTTGGGCATGGTGTGCCGCCTCATCTGAGGGTTTCGAGGAGGGCCTGGACGTCGAGCGCGGCCGCCGAGTGGCCCGCCGCGCTGAGCGGCCGCTGGCCCCGGCCTTGTCCTTAAGTATCATAGCTCCCCGGCATGGCCCGGTCAAGGGATTTGCGAAAAAGCGGGAGGCGGTTGCGATGTCTGAAGTTGTTGAATGCAGATCACTTGCGCGCGGCTTCCGAAAACCCACCCTCCCGAAGGTTCCAATACCTTCGGGAGGGTACCAGGGAGGGCGAGTGCTGGGGGGCTTAGTCTCCCGAACGTATTGGAACATTCGGGAGGGGACTTGCGAAGACGCGCCGGGGGGCGCTGGTGTTCCTAAGCCTATATGCGGCAGCGGCTTGCGCCGGCCCCGGGAAAAACCGCGTAGGATGCCCTGTACGCGACCCGGAGCCGCCCCTTTGACCCAGGATACCTATGG
The DNA here is from genome assembly GCA_035384565.1 of Planctomycetota bacterium. Lineage (NCBI taxonomy): Bacteria > Pseudomonadati > Planctomycetota > Planctomycetota bacterium. The sequence goes on from DAOOIT010000003.1 coordinate 195,145, forward strand.
CGGATCGGCGGCAGGAAGGGAGTCTGCAAGCCTCTACGTTGCAAGGACATGCAGAGTCGGCCCACCCCCTTGGCTAGCCAGCAGCCAAGGCCGCAAATCGCGTCCGGGCAAGGGCGCCCTACCGGGGCCCGGCGCCGCTGACGTCAATGGGCACGGTGCCGGGCGCGTCCGTGCGCCCCCAGGCCACATCGCGGCCGCGCTGCCGCAGGGCCGCGAGCCAGCCTGCCTCACTCCCTTTCGAACCGTGCGGGGAAATCGGGTTGGAGGCCCACGGCGCGGAGGTCAATGGGCTCGAAGCCGAGCGCGAGGGCGGGGCTGCCGGGCCGCAGGCGGAAGTCGCGCGCTGCGAGGTCGCGGAACAAGGGGTCGGCGACGAGGCTGTGGGCGTCGAACTTGCCGCCTTGCAGTTGCCGCCACTCGTCGAGCGAAATGACCTTGCCCGCCTTCTTCACGAGGATGCGGCCGCTGGGCTTCCAGAACAGGTTGTGGTCGGCGGCCGCCACGCGGTCGTCGCTCCAGTTGTCGAACTGGTAGACGGTGCGGCGGTCGGCGTCGGCGCCGGGGCGGATGTGCGTCTCAGCCTGCACGACGACCAGGTGGTGCCCGGCCGCGGGCGGGCCGAGTTCGATGCCCTGGGGCCTCCACGCCGGGTCGGTGGCGAGCGCGAAGGCGTCCCAGTTCAGCCCGCCGCCCTGGACGTTGGTCCAGGTGAGGGTCTGCTCGCCCTTCTTGAGCGGGAGTGCGGCGCAGGCGGCGGGGCTCCACTTCTGCTCGCCCCAGCCGCCGGTGTCGGGCAGGTTCTGGAGGGTGACCGTTTCGCCGCCGGCGGCCATCGTGAAGCGGCCGTCGAGCCGGTCGCTGCCGTAGGGCTTGTTGAGGGCGGCGTAGCGGAGCCAGACGTGGTAGAGGCCGTCGGCGGGGATGACGATCTTCCAGGTTAGGGTGGTGCCCTTGTCGTGGATGGCGCCCACGCCGCCGCCCCAGGCGCCCCTGGGCGATTCGGCGGCGCCCTCGCACACGATGAGGTTGCGGGCGTACTCGTGCTGGTCGCAGCGCTCGTCGGCCATGAAGAAGGAACGGATGGCGCTGACGTTGGACGGGGCGACGATGAGGATGTTGTTGAGGATGCGGTTGCCGATGCCTTTGGCGTAGATTGGCTGGTCGCCGCCGGCGCCCGTGACGCCGTAGATGACGTTGTTGGAGACGGTGAAGTAGTCGGTCGCGTCGTCGAGGTAGAGGCCGCTCTGGAGGTCGAAGCGGGTGTTGCCCACGTCGTGGATGAGGTTGTGGTCGTAGACGTTATCGCGCCCCGGCCCCCAGCTCTCGAGGGCGCCGGTGTCCTGGCTGTCCTCGTTCACGTGGTGGATGTGGTTGTAGGCGATGAGGTTGTTGCGCGAGTGGAGGAAGTCGTGGCGGTTTTCGAAGGTGACGCCTTTGACCTGCTCCTTGAGCACCTGATAGCGGAGGCCCTTGATGGTGGTGGCGTAGCGGGGCATGTGGTGGATGTGGTTGTGGACGATGCGGTTGTGGCCGCTCTGGGAGATGTAGACGCCGCAGCCGTGGCCCACGAGGCGGCCGCAGCGGTGGATGTGGTTGTTCTCGACGGTGTGGTGATGGTTCACATCGGGCTGGCCCGGGCCGCGGCCCTGGAGGTTGACGCCGTAGAGGCCGTGGCCGCGGATGAGATTGCCGTAGAGGGTGATCCGCTGGGCGTGGCCGTGGAGCGAGATGCCGCACGCCCCGCCGTTCTCCACCTTGCAGAAGCGCAGCGAGCAGTCCTCGGCGCCCGTGATGCCTACCACGTCGCCGTTGGCGATGGAGAGGTCGAGCCCCTCGAAGTGCAGGTTGCGGACGAGTTTGTGCCCCTCGCCCTTGATGGCGAGAAGGCTGGGCGCGCTGGCGGCCACCAGCGTTTGCCGTTCGATGGGCGCCTTGCGCGGCCAGACGTAGAGCCTCCGCTCCTTCAGGCGGATGACGCATTCGCCCGGCGCATCGAGCAGGGCGAGGACGTTCTGGACGAAGTAGCGGTTGTTGGCGCGGATGTCGTAGCCGTCGCTGCCCTTGAGTGTGATCACGCGCTTCTCGGGGTCAACGCCCACGATGGGCTTGTCGGTCGAGAACCAGTCGTGCGTCGGCCACAGGAACACGCGGCCCTCCGCCCAGTCCCAGCCCTTCGGGTCGAGGTCCTTGGCGCGATAGACGAACGCCGTCCTCGGCTGGCCGGGCACGGCGTTCTCGACGTGGAAGCAGCCCTCGTTGGGCGCGCGGGCGAGGGCGAGGCGTTCGCCGTTCTCGAAGAGCTGGGTGGGCTGAATGCCCTCGGGAATGGCGGCCCGCCAGATGCCCGCGGCGTGGGGCGTCCAGCCTGTCACCGGGACGCCGCCGACCAGGATCGGCACCTCGCCCGGCCACGCGGCGTAGGTGATGCGATGCTCCGCGGTGCCCGAGTCCTCGGGGCCGAACGCGATGCCCTGCGGCAGGCAGTAGGTGCCGCCGCGAAGCCGAACCGTCACATCCTTCGCCAGCCCGGCGGCGACGAGTTGGCGCACGGCGTCGCGGGCGCGGGCCGGCGTGGCGAAGGGCTGCGCGGCCGTGCCCGGCCCGGCGTCGTCGCCGTCGGGTGCGACGACGAAGTCGGCATTCGCCTGGCGTGGCGGCTCTGTGGGGCGGGAACAGCTTGCCATGAGCGTGGCTCCCATCAGGAGTGCCGCGAAGAATCTCACTTGGCTTTCTCCTTCGGTGATTCGGGCGGGGGCGGCGGCAGCTTCATCGCGTAGATCGGCGGCGGGGTGGCGGGGATGGGCACGTCCACGTCGCGGAAGGCGGGCTCGAGGCCGGCGCGGGCCGCGGCGTCCCGGGGGAACTTCGGGTCGTCGGGCGGCACGCCCAGGCTGTTGTCTTTCCAGGTGTGATCGTCCTGCTTGTTGCGGTTGAAGCGGATGGGGGCCTGGGCGGTGGAGTGGATGACGTTGCCCTCGATGAGGAAGCCCTTCGAGCCCTCGTCGAGGAAGATGCCGTTGTTGGGCGCGGAGCCCGTGAACTGGCTGCGGCCGATGTGGTGGATGTGATTGCCGCGCAGCACGGTGCCCGGCTGGAAGCCGAGGCTGTAGATGCCGCCGCCGTCGGCCAGCAGCATCATCGCGTCGTGAATCTCGTTGAACTCGACGACGCTCTCGCGGCAGGAGGTGGGCTTGTCGTTCCAGCTCCAGCCGACCGAGAGGCCCGAGTAGGGGAAGCGGCGGATGACGTTGTGGTGAACGTGGGTCTTCTCGGCGATGCCGATCCACACGCCGAGGGCCGAGAAGTGGTCGAGACCGCCGTCCGAGATCACGCAGTTGGCCACCGTGTTGCCCGTGGGCAGGTAGGGGGGCTTGGAGTCGGTCTTCGTGTTGCCGATGAGCACGCCGCCGGCGCCGAGGTCGGCCATGCGGGTGCCGACGATCTGGTTGTCGGAGCAGCCCTGCGCCAGCCGCACCGCGTAGCCGCCCAGGTGGGCGAGGGTGCAGCGCTCGAGGCGGCAGCGGCGCGCGAACTCGGCCTCGATGGCGGCGGGCAGGTTGATCATGCCCTGGCCCGAGCTGTAGCCCTTGGGCGGCAGCGTCCAGTTGGTGTGGGCGAAGGTGAGGCCGCGGAAGGTGAGGTGCTCGACCCACTTCGGCGGCCGCATGACCATGCGAGGGTCCGATTCGTCAATCGGAATGGCCCGCTCGGGCTCGCCCGTGAGGCGGATGAGCTGATCGATGCGGGGCGCGACCACGGTGAGCTTGCCCATCTCCTCGCCCGGCAGCGGGCGGTACGAGAGCACGCCCGTGGGGCGGTCGAGATACCACTCGCCGGGCTGGAGGCCGGCCTCCTTCACATTCTCGACGTAGTAGGGGTTGCGCCCGCCCTTGTACCAGTGGCCGATGCGGTAGACGGGGAAGCCGGTGAAGCGGACGACGTGGTTGGCCAGGTCAATCTCGCGGATGCGCAGGCGCGAGGCGCTCCAGTCGTGCAGCGCGACGACCTCCACGTCGTCGAGGCTCGCCCACTTCTCGATGTCGCCTGGGGTGAAGCGGAACTCGTCCTGGGCCTGGCGGTGACGCAGCGCGTTCTTCAGGGGCGGAGCGTCGGTGAGGCCGGCGATGACGAACGCCCCCTTGCACGGACGATAGCGCCGCTCGAAGAAGGGCTGGCCGGGCCGCTGCACGAAGAGCTGGCGGAAGGCCCACTTGCCCTCGCGCACCTCGGGCAAAGCCACTTGATAGACGCCCTGCTCCTCCTGCTCCCAGCCCGTGATGGGGCGGCCGCCGCTGAGGACGGGCGTTTCGCCGGGATAGGCGGCGTAGGTGATGGGGCCGGCCTCGGAGCCGGTGTCGCGGGCGATGAAGTCCACCGGCTCGGCGAGCCAGTAGGTGCCGCCGCGCAGGAGCACAGTGACGGGCTGCTTGAGGGCGCCGCCTTCGTGGTGGCGGCGCGCGGCCACGGCGTCGCGTGCGCGGGCCAGGGTGGCGAAGGGGCCGTCGGTCCTCTCGGCGTTCGGCGCGGCGAGGGTGCCGCTCCAGGCGTCGTTGCCGTTGGTAGCCACGTAGAAGTCGGCCTTCGCGGCCTCGCCGCCTGCGGCTCCGATCATGCGGCTGCATCCCATGAGGGCGACTCCCAGTGCGGCGAAGAGGGACCACCTCATCTGTGGCGTCTCCTTGGAGGGGCAGGGGGGCTGCTCCGATTGTGCAACATTTGGCGGTGGACGGCAAGCCCGCCTTGCGCCGTGGCTTGACGCTCTGTGCGCGCGGCGCTACACTACACGCACGGCCTGGGCAGAGCCGGGCGGGTCGTTTGCTGCTGCGCCGCGGCTCCGCCCTTCTGCGGCCCGTGTAACCTCGCCCGCCATGCGGGGTCTAAGTGGACAGGAGCAAAGGAGGAACGCATGGCGCTCTCCAGCCGAATCGTCGAGTATTCGCTCGACCACCCAAAGCGCATCACCGCCATCATGATCCTCATCACCCTCGCCCTGGGGGCCATGATCCCGCGGGTGAAGGTGGACACCGACCCCGAGAACATGCTCTCGGAGCACGAGGCCGTGCGCGTGTTCCACCACGAGATGAAGCGCGAGTTCGTGCTCAACGACATGGTCGTGCTGGGGATCGTGAACGAGAAGGACCCCGACGGGGTGTTCAACCCGGCGTCGCTCGCGCGGGTCTACGAACTGACGAAGTTCGCCGAGAAGCTCCGCTGGCCCGACCCGAAGGACCCGACGAGGGAGATCGGCGTCGTGGAGGTGGACCTGCTGGCGCCCTCGAAGGTGGACAACATCGAGCCGGTGCCTGGGCAGCCGGGCACGGTGCGGTTCGAGTGGCTGATGCCCGAGCCGCCGGCGACGCGCGAGGCGGCCCGCGCCATCCGCGAGAAGGCCAAAGCGAATCCCCTGCTCGACGGCACGCTGGTCTCGGAGGACGGCAAGGCCCTCTGCCTCTACCTGCCGCTGACCTCGAAGGACCTGTCCTACCGCGTCTACAGCGCGCTGCGCGCGAAGATCGCCACGTTCCGCGGCGACGAGCAGTACCACATCACCGGCCTGCCCGTGGCCGAGGACACGTTCGGCGTCGAGATGTTCAAGCAGATGGCCATCTCGGCCCCGCTGGCGATGCTGGTGATCTTCCTCCTGCTGTGGCTCTTCTTCCGCAAGCTCACGCTCATCCTCAGCCCCATGATCCTGGCGATGGTGTGCGTGATCATGACGATGGGCCTGCTCATCGGCACCGGGCACACGGTGCACATCATGAGCTCGATGATTCCCATCTTCATCATGCCCATCTCGGTGCTCGACTCGGTGCACATCCTCTCGCAGTTCTTCGACCACTATCAGCGGACTCGCGACCGCCGCAGGACGATGGCGGCGGTGATGCGCGAGCTGTTCCTGCCGATGCTCTACACGTCGCTCACCACGGTGGCGGGCTTCGCGTCGCTGGCCCTCACGCCGATTCCGCCCGTGCAGGTGTTCGGCGTGTTCGTGGCCATCGGCGTGGCCATCGCCTGGGTGTTCACCGTGACCTTCATCCCCGCCTTCGTGATGTTCATCCCCGAGAGGCGCCTCGAGAACTTCGGCACGGCGCACCACGACGAGGCCCCCCAGTCGCTCCTCGCGCGCATCCTCCACGGCCTGGGCGGCTTCGCCTACCGTCGCGCCAAGCTCATCCTCGCGGCGGCCCTGCTCATTGCCGCCGTGGCCGGCTACGGGATCAGCCGGATCAACATCAACGACAATCCCGTGCGCTGGTTCGAGCCGCGCCACCCCATCCGCGTGGCCGACAAGGTGCTCAACGCGCACTTCGGCGGCACCTACATGGCCTACCTCGTCCTCGAGCCCGAAGCCACGGCCCGCCGGGCCGACGACGTGGCGAAGGCCCTCGACGCGCGCCTCGCCAAGGCGGCGGAGAGCCTGAAGGCCGATTTCCCCGAGGCCGCGCCGACCCTCGAGAAGGGCCGAGCCCTCATCGCCGGCCTGGCCAAGGAGGCCCCGACGGGCGACGCGCTGCTCGAGCAGGCCGCGCGGCGCGTGGCCGAGTGGAAGGCCAAGGCGAGCGGCGACGAGGCCGACGCCTGGGCCGAGGTGGCCGGCGCCATCGGCGCCGAGCAACTCGCCAAACAGGTCTTCAAGAACCCCCAGGTCCTCCGCTACATCGAGGGCCTCCAGCGCGCCCTCCTGTCCACCGGCGTCGTCGGAAAGTCCAACTCCCTCGCCGACATCGTGCGCAAGGTCTACAAGGAGCTGATGGAGGGCAAGGACGAGTTCTACCGCATCCCCGACACCGCGGACGCCGTGGCCCAGTGCCTGCTGTCGTTCCAGAACAGCCACGACCCCGACGACCTGTGGCACCTGGTGACGCCCGACTACGGGAAGGCGAACCTCTGGGTACAGCTCCGCAGCGGCGACAACCGCGACATGGAGAAGGTCGTGCGGTTCGTGGACCGCTACATCCACGGCAACCTCGGGCCGCAGCCGCCCGTGCCGCTCCAGCACCGCTGGTTCGGCCTCACCTACATCAACGTGGTGTGGCAGGACAAGATGGTGAGCGGCATGCTCAGCGCCTTCTTCGGCAGCTTCGCGATGGTGTTCGTGATGATGGTCGTCCTGTACCGCTCGGCGCTCTGGGGCCTGCTCTCGATGGTGCCGCTCACGATCACCATCGGCCTCATCTACGGCATCATCGGCCTCGTGGGCAAGGACTACGATATGCCGACGGCCGTGCTCTCGTCGCTCACGCTGGGGCTGGCGGTGGACTTCGCGATCCACTTCCTGTCGCGCTCGCGCGAGCTGGTGGCCGAGCTGGGCTCGTGGAAGGACGTGGCGGCGAAGATGTTCGGCGAGCCGGCGCGGGCCATTGCCCGCAACATCATCGTCATCGCCACCGGCTTCACGCCGCTGCTGGTCGCGCCGCTGGTGCCGTACAAGACCGTGGGCTTCTTCATGGCCAGCATCCTGGCCATCGCCGGCGCCGCCACGCTGTTCGTGCTCACGGCCCTCGTCACCGTGCTGGCGGGGCGGCTCTTCCGCGCCCAGGCCCCGCAGCCCGCCGCCTGCAACTGCGGGCTGTGCATCGCCGCGTCCGTCGGCACGGTGGCCGTCATCGCCCTGAGCATCAACAACTACATCACCTGGCACTGGACCACCCTCACGTGGGCGAGCGCCGTGGGCATCGTGGTCCTCACGGCCCTCTGCGGCATCCTGTCGCGGAGGCAGGCCTGCCGCAGGGCCGAAGCCGCGGCAAAGGAATGAATGCCGAATGTCGAACACCGAGCATCGAAGGGCGAATATCGAACCGAGGAAAGGAGGACACAGATGCGTGCACTGATCGCACTAGGCATCGTGCTTGCGGGGGCCGCGGCCTCGGCGGGCGAGGAGACCCCGACCGTCGAGCAGATCGTCGAGAAGGCCAATCTCGCCGCCTACTACCGCGGCGACGACGGCCGGGCCAATGTGCACATGGTCATCACCGACGCCCAGGGCCGCACGCGCGAGCGCAAGTTCGTCATCCTGCGGCGCGACGTCCAGGACGGCGCCGACCAGAAGTTCTACGTCTACTTCGAGGAGCCGGCCGACGTGCGCAAGATGGCCTACCTCGTGTGGAAGCACGTGGACAAGGACGACGATCGCTGGCTCTACCTGCCCGCCCTCGACCTCGTCAAGCGCATCGCGGCGAGCGACAAGCGCACCAGCTTCGCCGGCTCGAACTTCTTTTACGAGGACGTCTCGGGCCGCGGCACCCACGAAGACACCCACGAGCTGGCTGAGACCACTGCCGAGCACTACGTGCTCCTCAACAAGCCCAAGGACCCCAAGAGCGTCGAGTTCGCCTCCTACAAGGTCTGGGTTGACAAGGCGACCTTCCTGCCGAAGAAGGCGGAATACCTGGACGCCGAAGGCAAGGTCTATCGCGTGGTCGAGGCCCTCGAGGTCAAGGACATCCAGGGCTTCCCCACCGTCGTGAAGTCGCGCGTGCAGGACCTCAAGAGCGGCGGGAACACCGTGAGCACGTTCTCCGACGTCAAGTACAACCTCGGCCTGCCCGACGACGTGTTCAGCGAGCGCTACCTGCGCCGCGCCCCGAGGAAGCACCTCCAGTGAGGCACGTGGCGTCCGCGGCTCTGGCGCTGGCCATTCTCGCCGCCGCCTTCGCCGGCGAGGCGGAGGCGCCGCCTGCCGCCGGCCCCTCGCTCAAGGACCTCCTCGAGAAGCTGCCCTTCGGCCTCCACGGCTTCGTCGAGACCCGCGCCGGCACCCGCGTACGCCGCGACCCCTATATCTCCGAAACCGCCTCCATCGGCGAGGCGCGCCTCCAGCTCGAGGCCACCAAGACCCTCGAGATCGGCGACCACCGCCCCGACCTGCGCCTGAAGGCCGACTTCTACTACGACGCCATCGAGAAGCGCGCCATCGCCGACCTCCGCGAGGCCAACATCGTCTTCTCCCCCGCCGAGTTCCTCGACCTCAAGCTCGGCCGCCAGGTGCTTACCTGGGGCACCGGCGACCTCTTGTTCATCAACGACCTGTTCCCAAAGGACTGGGAGTCGTTCCTCATCGGCCGCGACGACGAGTATCTCAAGGCGCCCTCCGACGCCGCCAAGCTCAGCTTCTTCACCGACGCGGTGAATGTGGACCTGGTGTACACCCCGCGCTTCCGCAGCGACAAGTACGTGGACGGCGAGCGCCTGAGCTACTGGAGCGATGCGCTGGGTTCTCTGGCCGGCGAGAACGCCGTCGTGCGCGACCGCGAGCCCCACCGCTGGTTCCGCGACGACGAGCTGGCCCTGCGGCTCTACAGGAACCTCAGCGGCTACGAGGTCGCCCTTTACGGCTACCGCGGCTTCTGGCGCGCCCCCGCGGGCATGGACCCCATGACGGGCAAAGCCACGTTCCCCCGCCTGTCGGTCTACGGCGGCAGCGTGCGCGGCCCCGTGGGCAAGGGCATCGGCAACCTCGAGGTCGGCTACTACGACTCGCGCGACGACCGCGGCGGCGCCAACCCCCTCGTGCGCAACAGCGAGGCCCGCTTCCTCGCCGGCTACGAGCAGGAGGTCGCGCGCGACCTCACCGCCGGCGTCCAGTACTACCTCGAATGGATGAGGGACTACGGCGACTACCGGCGGACGCTCCCGGCCGGCGTGCGGCCGCGCGACGAGTTCCGCCACGTCGTCACCGCCCGCCTCACCCAGCTCCTGATGAACCAGAACCTGCGGCTCTCGCTCTTCGTCTTCTACTCGCCGTCCGACTCCGACGCCTACCTGCGGCCGAAGGCGCTCTACAAGATCGACGACCACTGGTCGGCCGAGGTGGGCGGCAACCTGTTCTTCGGGGCGCGCGACCACACCTTCTTCGGCCAGTTCGAGGAGAACTCGAACGTCTACGGCGCCGTTCGATTCAGCTTCTGAGGCGGGGGAGGGGGGCCGGCCTCCGTACGGATGACGGCCGGAATGCTCTTCCAGCCAAGCTGGTGGCAGGCGAGGAAGCGGCGGTGGCCGGCCACGATGCGGTAGCGGCCATCCGGCAGCGGCGCCACGACGATCGGCTGGAGCAGCCCGCGCTCGCGGATGTTCGCCACCAGCTTCTCGACCTCGGCCGCCTGCTCGGGCTCGGCGGCCAGGGCCAGGCAGCCCGCCTCGATCAGGCCGAGCGGCACCTCCTTGATCGTCGGGACCCCCTCGGGCAAGTCGCCCCGCATCACCCCGTCGGTGCTCTTGCGGAACGAGTAGACGAACGGGATGGCCATGTCCACCCGCAGATCGCGCTGCACCGCCTTGAAGATGTGCCGCACGATCTCGTGCGTGATGCGCGGGCGGTCCTTGGCCATCGTCATGTAGCGCAGGCGCATCAGGATGCCGTAGTCCCACATATCCGACCGGATGTACGGCTCGTGGCCCGTCTCGCGGATGACGTTGGCTGTCACCTCGCGCGCGGCGTCCAGCAGGATCTTCTCCGCCGCGTCCCAGTCGGAATCATAGGTGATGCGGATGACCACCTCGTCGAGGAAGAAGGCCGCCTCGGCCTTGGGCGTGTAGTTGATGGCCACCTGCTGGAAGAGCATGGCGTTGGGGATCAGGATGTCGCGCCCGATCGCCTCCTCGCTGCCGATGGCCCCGCCCACCTGGTCCAGCGTGGTGTACATGAGGCCCACGCTCTTCACATCGCCGTTGAGGCCCAGCGACGGGAAGAGCACCCGGTCGCCGATGCGGAACGGGCGCTTGAGGGTCACGAGCACCCAGGCCGCGATGCCGCTCACCGGCGCCTGGAGCGACCAGCCGAGCAGCAGGCCGGCGAAGCCCGCCGCCACGCCGCCGATGGTGGCCAGCACGCCCAGCGAGTAGAGGAACGCCCCCAGGATCGCCAGCCAGCACATCACGCCCACGAAGCCCGTGAGCATGCGGCTCTCGCCCTCGGGGCCGCCGCGCCACCTCACGTAATCGCGGATCAGGATCGCAGCCGCGTGGCGAAACGCCATCACCGCGCACACGGTGCCCAGGAAGCCCCACAGCGTGTGCCCGGCGCTCAGCCGCACCGGCCACCACCCGCTGAAGTGCAGCCAGTACATGGCCGCCGAGGCCGCCACAAACACCGTTGCCGCCACCACCCGGTTTTTCATCGGCAGGCGCTTTCCCCGTTCCGTGAACCAGAGGCCACCGATAGGATAGCGCATGGCGGGCAAATGTAAAGAGGTTCGTTCCCACCCTGCCGCCGGGCCGGCCGAGCCGGGATTGCCAAGCCCTGAAGCGCTACTACTCCGGCCCCAATTCATGTTGTGCTTGTTCGTAGTGCGGGCTTTAGCCCGTACGCCCAGATACGGCCTGAAGGCCGCACCACGAGCGTCTTCCGCGTCGCGAGCTCATCCTCCAAATGCTACATGAATTACCGCCCGAGTGGCAAGCCTGCAAGGACTTGCTCCTGGAAATCAGATCAGATAGACTCCGCCCAGCGCCCCGCCGCCGCGCGTGAGCTGCCGCGGCGCGGGGCGCGCGCAGGAGACGCCGCCATTCGAGCCACGCTGCACAAAGCGCTCTCGGGCATCGCGGGCCGCCACTGGATCGTGGCCCTGGCCATGGCCAAGTCGGCCGCCGGCGGCATGCTCATGGTCGGCCTGCCCGTCAAGCTGGACCGCCTGAGCTGGAGCGACTGGTCGCTGGGCCTCTACACCGCCGTGACCTCGGCCACCTACATGGCCGTGTGCATGGGCTACAGCCTGCTGCTGCACCGCATGCCGCTGCGGCGGATGCTGGCCTTCTCGGCGGGCCTGGCCGCGGCGATGGCGGCGGGGCTGTGGGCGTTCACCTTCGGCCCGCTGCTCTTCCTGTTCGGCGCCGGCTTCTCGCTCGCCGCGGCTCTCTACTGGCCCTCGCTCATGGCCTGGATCGGCGAGAGCGAGGAGACGCACCTCGTCGGCGACATGTCGGCCTTCAACTGCGCCTGGACCATCTCGCTCACGGCGGGCGCCGTGGTGGGCGGCCTGGTGGAGTCGCTGGTGCCGGGGCTGAGCCTCGTGCTCGTGGCCGCCGTGCTGGCGGCGCTCATGCTGCTGGCGCCCTTCGCCCACATTCGCGGGCGCGACGCCTTCCCGGCCACCGTGGCCTCGGAGCCGGTGACGCCCGTGCTGCCGCGGCGGTTCCTGGCCGCCGGGTGGCTCGCCGCCATGATCGCCACGCTCGCCACCGCCGTCCCCGCCTCCATCTTCATCAAGCTCAACTCCAGCCTGGGCTACACGGCGCGCGACTTCGGGGCCTTCCTGGGCCTCCAGGGCGCCGTGCAGGCGTTCGTGTTTCTCGCCCTCGGCGTGCTCCAGGGCTGGCGCTATCGGCGCTGGCCGCTGGTGGCGCCCTTGGGCCTCGTGGTGGCGGGCAGCGTGCTGCTGGCCACGCCGACCGGCGGCGGCACGTTCGGCTGGTACGTCTTGGCCCTGGGCTTTGCGCTGCTGGGCGCCGGCATGGGCCTGGGCTACGGCACGGGCTTCTACTACACGGTGCGCGGCAGCCGGCGCCGCAAGCGCAACGTGGGGCTCTTCGAGGCCGCCGTGTCGCTCCAGCACGTGCTGGGCGGCGCCGCGGGCGGCCTGATCGCCACGCTGCTGTGGCGTCGAGCGCCCTATCTGGCCGTGGCCGGCCTCGCCGTCCTGGGCATCCTGGCCCAGGGCAGCCTGTTGCGGGGCCTCGACCCGCCCGCCGCGCGCGGGCCGGGCGAAGGGGCTTTTGACACGCCGCGCGGCGCGCCCTACAATAGCGGCCCGGAAGGCGGACCCGATGCGCGTGCTGGGCATTGACCCGGGGCTTCAGGTGACCGGCTACGGCCTGCTGGCGGTGCGCGGCGCCCGGGTGAGCGTGGTCGAGGCCGGCGTGCTGCGCACGAGCGAGCGCGACCCGCTCGAGGCCCGGCTCCACAGGCTCCACGGCCTGGCCCGCGGCCTCTTCCACGAGCTGGCGCCCGAGGCCATCGCCGTCGAGAACCTCTACTCGCACTACCGACACCCGGTGACGGCGATCCTGATGGGCCACGCGCGCGGGGTGCTCTTCCTGGCCGCGGCCGAGGCCGGCGTGCCCGTCGTGAGCTATGGCGCCACGCGCATCAAGAAATCGCTCACCGGCGCCGGCCACGCCAGCAAGGCCCAGATGCAGCGCATGGTCCAGAGCGCGCTCGGCCTCAAGACCCTGCCCGAGCCGCCCGACGTGGCCGACGCCCTGGCCGTGGCCCTGTGCCACTGCAACGTGGTGGTGAGACAGACCTGGAAGTAGGAGTAGCTGCAAGCCACAAGCCGCACGCCACAAGCTCTCAGAGGCACTGTCTCCTCAGCTTGTTGCTTGTCGCTTGCAGCTTGCGGCTTACGGCGATGATCACAAGAATTCACGGCCTTCTCTCGGGCATGCGCGGCGATTCCGCCATTGTGGACGTTCACGGCCTCTTCTACGAGGTCATGCTGCCCGGCGGCCTCGCCCAGCGCCTCACCCGCAGCCTGGCGCCCGACGAGGCCCGCGAGGTGACGTTCCACACCCTCCACTACATCGAGGGCTGGGGCGGCGGCGGCGCCCAGCGGCCCCGCCTCATCGGCTTCACCGAGGAACTCGACCGCGAGTTCTTCGAACTGCTCACCACCGTGAGCGGCCTGGGCACGAAGACGGCGCTCCGCGCCCTCACCATCCCCATCGCCGAAATGGCCCAGGCCATCGAGGGCGGCGACGTGCGCACCCTCGCCCGGCTGCCCCGCATCGGCCCGCGGATGGCCGACAAGATCGTCGCCGAGCTCAAGGGCAAGGTGTGGAAGTTCACCCTCCTGCCGCCCGGCGCGCCGCTCGCCTCGTCCGCCAAGGCCAAGCCGGCCGAGCAGCCCTTCGTGGCCGAGGCACGCGAGATTCTCCTCCAGGTCGGCTACCGCGCCTCCGACGCCGCGGCCGCCATCGAGAAAGTGCTCAAGGAGCGGCCCGACATCGCCACGTCGCAGGCCCTTGTCCAGGAGGTCTTCCGGCAGAGGGGAGGGAAGTCGTGATGCGTGACACGTGATGCGTGAGAAGAGAGGAATGCCCGATCAGGCCCCTTGACGGCTACTCACGTTTCACGCATCACGCATCACGCAAGTTGCATCGAAGCAGGGAACCAGGAAGCCAAGACCCATGCCCGAGGATCGCGAACGCATCATATCGGCGGAAGCCACGAGCGCCGAGGAAGAGCAATTCAACTGGAGCCTGCGCCCCCAGAAGCTCGACGAGGTGATCGGCCAGCGCGAGCTGGTCGAGCGCCTGCGCATCTCGCTCGGCGCGGCCCGCCAGCGCGGCGAACACCTCGAGCACGTGCTCTTCTACGGCCCGCCCGGCCTCGGCAAGACCACCTTCGCCCACGTCATCGCCAACGAGATCGGCTCGCGCCTCTCGCAAACCAGCGGCCCCGCCCTCGTCCGCCCCGCCGACCTCCTCGGCCTCCTCACCAACCTCCAGCCGCGCGACGTGCTGTTCATTGACGAAATCCACCGCCTCCCCGCCGCCGTCGAGGAGTTCCTCTATCCCGCGATGGAGGACTTCCGCATTGACTTCGTGGTGGACAAAGGGCCGTTCGCCAAGACCGTGCCCGTGCCCCTCCAGCCCTTCACCCTGGTGGGCGCCACCACCCGCGCCGGCCTCATCTCCAAGCCCATGCGCGAACGATTCGGCATCTTCCATCACGTGGACTTCTACCCCGTCGCCGACCTCAAGGAGATCCTGCGCCGCTCGGCCCGCCTGCTCGACGTCGCCGCCGACGACGCGGCCCTCGACGAAATCGCCAAGCGCTCCCGCGGCACCCCCCGCGTCGCCAACCGCCTCCTCCGCCGCGTGCGCGACTATGCCGCCGTCAAGGCCAGGGGAAAGCTCTCCGCCGCCGTCGCCGCCGACGCCCTCGCCCTCGAGGGCGTGGACGCCCAGGGTCTCGACGAACACGACCGCAAGTACCTCCGCGTCATCATCGAGTTCTACAAGGGCGGCCCCGTCGGCATCGAGGCCATCGCCTCCACCCTCAACGAGGACAGCGACAACATTCAGGACCTCGTCGAGCCGTTCCTCCTCAAGCTCGGCTTCCTCAAGCGCACCCGCACCGGCCGCGAAGCCACCGACCTCGCCTACAAACACCTCGGCCTCAAGCCCGGGGGAGGGCAGAGGACGCTGTTTTGAGGAAATGCGACGGGGGGCACTTCTCGCGAAAAGCCCCCCCTACCCCCCTCAAGAGCGCTTACTTCTCACTGTCCCACAGCCCCACCCCGCCCTTCAGCGCCCGGCACGCCTGGGCGAAGTAGTCCGCGCCCAGCTCGAAACCCACGAAGTCCACCCCCAGCCTCTGGCACGCCAGCGCCGTGTGGCCCAGGCCGAGGAAGGGGTCGAGGACGAGCCTCGCCCGCGCCAGGCCGTGGAGCTTGATGCAGCGCTCGGGCAACTGGACGGGGAACGTGGCCGGGTGCGGGCGCTCCCTGTCGCGGCTCTGGATGGTCTGGTAGGGGATGAACCAGGTGTTGCCGCGACACCGCAGGCCGCCGCCCGCCTTGGCCCAGCGGGCGACGTTCGTCTTGTCCTGATACGGCACGCCCACGGCCAGGCGGTCGAGCTCCACGTCGCCGCGCTTCGTCAGATGGAAGACGTATTCGTGGCAGTCGTTGACGAAACGCTTGCTGTTGATCGGCTTGTAGTGGCCCACCGCCACGTCGCCCGCGATGCCGGGGTAGTCGCCCACGTCGGCCTTCGAGATGGCGATGCTCTTGATCCAGTGAATGACGTTCTGGAGGACAAACCGCGCGCGCATCACGCCCAGCACGTCGAACGGCACATAGGGGTCGGAGGGCATCGAGCCGATGTTGAGGAAGAGCGAGCCCTTGTCGGCGAGGACGGCTTTCACCGTGTCGGCCCATTCGCCGAGCCAGGCCAGGTAGTCGGCTCGGGGCGCCGTGTCGTCGTAGCTCTTGTAGCGGATGCCCAGGTTGTAGGGCGGCGAGGTCACCACCACGTCCACACTGCCCGGCGCGAGATGCTCGCGCATCCCGGCCACGCAGTCGCCGGGGTGCAGCACGAGGCGGCACGAGGCGGTCTTGAGCTCGAACACGGCGGCTCCTCGCGGGGCGCGAATGGGGTGAGGGTAACGCCGGAGGGCGCGCCTGTCAAGGCCGCCGGCGGCAAATGGCCGGAGAAAGCATGAAAGGGGTTGACGCGGGCGATGTGGGTGGGTATGCTAGCAGGGACGGCGCTGCCTGTTGCACGGGCGGAGTCCGGCCGCTGGCCCTTGCGCGCAGCGGGGCCGCCCGGTATACTGACGACGCATCACGGCCCCGTATTAGGAGCACGCCGAATGCCACTCCCCCGAATCGCAGCGCTTGTGTGCGCGTTGGCCCTCCCCGGTGGCTCGGCCCTGGCGGCCGGAGAGGCCCCTCCCCCCGAGGCCTACACGGTCGTAAGGCCCGCCGACAACCCGCTGGCGAAGAAGGGCGGCGCCGTGCCCGTCCCCACGATCACGTGGGAGAAGGTCACCGTGCGCCCCGACCACCCGCGCATGCTCTTCACCAAGGAGACCAAGGCGGCGCTGGCCGCCCGCATTGACCAGAGCCCGCTGCGGCCGAAGTTCCTCGAGGCCGTCGAGCAGGGCGAGCCCCTCGCCTGCGCCCTGATGTACCAGTTGACCGGCCGCGAGCGCTACGCCCGGTCGGCGATCCACAGCCTGCTGGCCGGCCGCATCACGTCGGGCACCATGTACCAGCCGATGAGCTACGTCTTCGACTGGACCTACGACGCGATGACCGATGAGGAGCGGCGCGAGGCCATCGAGCGGGTGTGGGCCACGGCCACGGTGGACCGCGCCTCGGGCTGGCCCCGCTGCTCGGCCTACTCGGGCTACCCCGAGGACCCGCTGCCGTCCGAGACCCGGCCCGACCAGTGGCCGCGCTTCTACAACTGGACCTTCCACGACCAGGACTGCGTGCGCCGCTACTCGCCGACCCTGGAGGCCGTGATCGCGCTCGCCGGGCACAAGCCCCGGGCGGCCGAGAGCGTGCGGCACTACTGGGAGTACTCGCTGAAGGACCTGGCCCTGTTCCTCGACTACCTGCGCGACGGCAGCTACTGGCAGGGCTACTACTGGTCGGTCACCACGCGGGCGGCCGAAATCCACCGCGCCTTCGCCCTCATGAGGTCCGCCACCGGCATTGACTACCTCGACCCCAAGGCCCACCCCTACCTGGCCAACCTGGGGCGCTGGATCCTCTACTGCTCCGACGTCGCCCGCCGGCGCGTGATCTACAACTACGGCGACGGCGAAATGGTCAACTTCGACACCACCCGCGTCTTCCCCGTGCTGGCCATGTCGGCCGACCTGTCGAAGGACCCGCGCGTCGAGTGGCTGGCCCGCCAGGTCCAGCCCGAGGGGGCCGACTGGTTCACCGAGTTCTTCTGCCACGACCCCGCGTTGCCCGCGGTCGGGCCGGGCGACCTGCCCCCCGCGCGCGCCTTCCCCGGCACGGGCCTGGCCGTGATGCGCACCGGCTGGAAGGGGCACGACGCGTGGGCCTCCACCCGCTTCTGCGACTGGTTCGACATGCACGGCCACCCCGACGCGGGCTCCTTCATCCTCTACTGCCAGAGCCCGCTCGCCCCCGACACCGGCTTCTACTGCCCCGGCAACTACCACGCCAACGGCTACTACACGCGCACCGTGGCCCACAACACCATCACCGTGCGCGACCCCGCCGCCAAGACCCCGCTCAACGACGGCTGCCAGCGCACCCGCGACAAGCGCACCTGGTCCTTCGCCATCGGCACCGACGCCTGGGTCTACAACCAGGACGAATTCGACCGGGCCAACCTCCTGGCCTTCGAGACCCAGGAACTCTACGACTACTGCGCCGGCGAGGCCACCAAGGCCTACCGCCCCGAAATGGTCAAGGAATTCGTCCGCCAGACCGTGCTCCTGCGCGACGGCTTCTTCCTGGTCTTCGACCGCGTCGAGTCGCCCCGCGCCGAGCTCGAGAAGCGCTGGCTCATGCACTTCGTCGGCGAGCCCGCGATTGACGGCCGCCTCGTGCGCGCCGAGGTCAAGGGCCACATCGAAGACTACGACGGCTCGGTGGCCGTCTCCCGCGGCAAGGAGCGCGGCGTGGTGCGCTGCCAGACCCTCCTCCCCGCACAGCGCGTGATCCGCAAGATCGGCGGCGCCCGGCCCAACATCCCCGTCTCCACCCTCTGCCGCGTGCCGCGCACCGTCCAGCGCATGGGCACCGGCAGCCGCTGGGAGTGGACCGACCCCCTCATCCTCTACTACAACGACCCCCTCACCGGCAAGAAGCTGGGCGCCATCTGCATCGGGCGCGAAACGCCCACCGAAGCCGAATACGAGATCAACGACAAGGAACTCTACCTCAAGCTGCACGCCTACGAACGCGGCAAGACCGACGAGTTCCGCTTCAAACTCGCCGACTACGAGACCCTGCTCGACCTGGCGCGCGACCTCGGCAAGCGCATCCAGTGGCACTCGGCCTTCCACTATCTGCCCGGCTACGAATACTACAACGAGGGCGTGAACTACGCCCCCTCCTACGGCTACCCCGCCTGGGAGAACCCCGCCATCAACGCGCCCGAGCTCATCGGCGCCGCCAACGACGCCGGCTCCTGGCGCATCGAGGTCTACCCCGCCCAGCAGGCCACCCGCGACTACTTCTTCCACGTCATGCGCATCCAGGCCAACGCCGAGGAGGACCCCGGCACGGTCACCCTGGCCCGCGACGAGGCCGGCCGCGCCGAGGCCAAGGTCGTGCTCGGCGGCCGCACTTACCTGGTCGCCTTCAACAAGACGGGCGACATCGGCGGCCACATCCGCATCACCGACGCGGCCGGCCAGGTGCTCGCCGACCGCGACTTCGCGAAGACGATCGAGCAGAAAGACTGACCCCTGGCGGGCGCGCCTCCCCGCGCCTGCGCCAAACCCTCACGCCCTCCCGAACGCCCCGCGACGTTCGGGAGGGCGTTCAGTTTCCGGGCTCCCCTGGGTCTGGCGATCCTGCCGCGGCCGCCGTTGGGGAGCGTGGCACGGGCGTTGCCGCGCCGGCGAGGGCCACCCCATAACCCTCTATGCCCCAACGTCTTACGCCCTCCGGCCATTCCCGCTCGCATGCTTGCTCATCGCGCAGATGAACGAGTATGGCCGGAACCGCGAGAATCGCCCATTCTCGCCCATCTACCCATGCTGTATCACTCTCCCCCTCACAGGGTTGATACAGCATGGGCAGGCGGCGCCCGCCAGCCCATCGGCACAGGCCCTCCCGCGTCCTGTCGCCTCCTCGCGGGGGGCAGAGCCCCCGCCCACAAGCCTGCAACCCCAACCTCCC